>NZ_JBALOQ010000011.1:0-69648 GCF_036962705.1 Bacillus sp. JJ1562 | reverse complement strand
AAACAATAAATGATATACCAATCGCAAACAGACTAATTAATATATAACATCAATCCCAAATCTCCCAAATGATATATCGAACAAAAGCCCTATTCCAACGCAGCTTGCCCTTCTAAACATCAATGTTAAATTTAACACCCCGGAAATGATCTATATTTCAAATTGTTCATAATAAAAATGTCTATGTTCCTAAGTCTGAAATACTATTCTAAAAAAGGGAGTTTGGACAATCATAAACCTTTTAGATGAATCGTATAATTATAAAACACATCTTTTTTTATTCTTTTTTTAAAGGGGATTTTGATTACCTATCGAATATTTTAGTTACAGGATTTATAGCCAAACAGGGGGGATGTGACAATGACACACTTTTTTGCATCGTTCCAAACTCAGGAATTTTTTACGATGTCGATTCGTATTTTTATGGCAGCTTTATTATGTGGGTTAGTTGGTTTGGAGAGAGAAGTGCACAAACACCCTGCTGGATTCCGTACACATTTACTTGTCGGAGTTGGTTCTTGTTTAATGATGTTGATGTCCATTTATGGGTTTCAGCCTTATTTAGAGATGAGTACAAATGTCCGCTTTGACCCAGCACGAATTCCTTCATATGTGATTAGTGGAATTGGGTTTTTGGGTGCGGGAACGATTTTGGTAAGGGATGCAACAGTACGAGGATTAACTACGGCAGCATCGATTTGGGTTGTTGCAGGCTTAGGGCTAATAATCGGGCTAGGGATGTATGCCCCAGCTATTTTAACAACTATAGTGGTTTTACTCAGTTTGATTTTTCTAAACCGATTTGAAGAATTCTTTTTTAAATCCAGAAAACAAAAAGTTGTTCATATCATTATTAATGAGGATATAACCTCATTTTCAGCTATCCAAAAACTATTTAAGGATAATGGTTTTAAAGTAAGGGATTTTAATATTAAGTATTCGAAGGATAAAATGTATAATAATTGCCAGTACACAATAGATGTGGAAGTGGCGAGTAAAAATGAACGTTTACGATTATATGAGGAAATGTCTAAGCAGGAAATGGTACAAAAAATTTTTTGATTCGGTGTTTAGAGGTGTACCAGGTTTGGAAAGTATAGGATAGTATAGCCTTGTAATTGGTAAATGATTGCATATTCCTATTTTCTCATGCGAAATAGTTGAAAAATAAGTGCGGTCATTTTATATTATAGTTATAGTCAAATATAGTCAAAGTCAAGGTGAGGTGTGGTCATAATGAGGAATATATCTGATATCATTGAACAATATTTAAAAAGTGTTCTTGATACAAGTGATCGAGCTATAGTTGAGATTAAAAGAAGTGAGATTGCCGATAAATTTGAATGTGTCCCATCTCAAATTAATTATGTAATAAATACTAGGTTTACGTTAGAAAGAGGCTATTTGGTGGAAAGCAAAAGAGGTGGCGGAGGCTACATTCGAATAATAAGGGTGAAATCAAATGACGATTCTCATCTGATTAATCAACTCGTACGCCTTATTGATAAACGGATTTCTCAAACAAGTGCTGAGGATGTCATTTTGCGCTTGATTGAGGAGGAAGTGATCTCTAAAAGAGAAGCGAAGATCATGTTAAGTGTGATTGACCGTTCTGTCTTGTTTATCGAGCTACCACATCGGGATGAATTAAGAGCAAGAATGTTAAAGGCGATGCTTACATCCCTCATGTATAGATAAAAGGTTGACTAATTCGGCAGAGGTTCAACCCATGTTGAATAAAGTTATAGCCTCCGGCGGATGCCACGATTTTTCAAAGGAAACTTATCGAGAGTAGGATCAAAGTCTAAGAACGCCATATCCTGATGTCTTCGTCTTTGTGATCCACCTCGTGTGGGCCTAAAAAAATCGGGCGAAAATACGCCAAGGAGCATTTGATTAAGTAGGAAGGTGTTATCATGATATGCCAAGAATGTAATCAACGCCCAGCAACATTTCATTTTACAAAGGTTATTAATGGCGAAAAAACAGAAATTCATATTTGTGAACACTGTGCTCAAGAAAAAAGCGAGATGTTTATGTTTCCAGGCACATCTGGCTTTTCAATAGATAACTTATTAGCAGGACTTCTTCAGTTTGAGCCACTTACAGGTTCAAAGCAAAATGCATTTCAACAAAATGAAGTATTACAATGTGAGAACTGTAAAATGACTTTTCAACAATTTGCAAAGGTGGGTCGGTTTGGCTGCTCACATTGCTATCCAACCTTTGAAAAAAAACTTACCCCAGTTTTAAAACGTCTGCATAGTGGCAATACACATCATACAGGAAAAATTCCAAAGCGAATCGGAGGCTCCTTCCATATTCGGAAAGAGATTGAACAACTAAAGCAAAAGATGCAGGAATATATTTCTTTGGAGGAATTCGAAAAAGCTGCAGATGTTCGTGACCACGTAAGGACCCTAGAAAAAAAACTGAGTGGTTACACAGAAGGGGAGGTTTAATCAATGTCACTTGAGCATTTTATCAATCAAGCCCTAAGTGCTTGGATGAGTCAAGAAGGTCCTGATTCAGATATTGTCTTGAGTTCACGGATTAGGCTTGCTCGAAATTTGAAAAATATTCCCTTCTCAACGGTTTATACAAATGAGGAGGGCGAGCAAATTGTAGATGTCTTCCAAAAAGGTTTTGTGGGAAAGAGTTTTCCCTCTATAGGAGAATTTGAATTATTAAAAATGATGGAGCTTCAGGCAAATGAAAAAAGGGTACTAGTTGAAAAGCATTTGATAAGCCCACATTTAGCTGAAAATTCCACATTTGGAGCTTGTCTTTTATCCGAAAATGAAGAAATTAGCATCATGATTAATGAAGAGGACCATATCCGAATACAATGTTTATTCCCAGGGTTGCAATTATCAGAGGCCATGCAAGTTGCAAATAACTTAGATGATTGGATAGAAGAGCATGTTGATTATGCATTTGATGAGACAAGAGGTTATTTAACCAGCTGTCCAACCAATGTGGGAACAGGACTAAGAGCATCTGTAATGATGCATCTTCCAGCACTTATCCTTACACATCAAATGAGTCGTATCATCCCAGCAATTAATCAATTGGGTCTAGTTGTAAGAGGAATTTATGGTGAAGGCAGTGAGGCGTTAGGAAATATTTTTCAAATATCCAACCAAATCACGCTAGGAAAGACTGAAGAAGATATTGTGGAAGATTTAAAGAGTGTAGTTGCACAGTTGATTGCACAAGAGCGCTCTGCACGAGAAGCACTTGTGAAGACTTCCAACATTCAGTTGGAGGACCGTGTATATCGATCCTATGGGGTTTTAGCTAATAGTAGGATCATTGAATCGAAGGAAGCAGCTAAGTGTTTGTCAGATGTTCGATTGGGTATTGATCTTGGCTATATAAAGGATCTATCAAGAACCATCCTGAATGAACTCATGATTTTAACTCAACCTGGATTCTTGCAGGTCTATGCCGGTGGGGCATTAAGACCAGATGAAAGAGACGTCAGAAGGGCGTCTATCATTCGAGAAAGAATGAAGCTAGAAAATAATAAGACTACTGACATGGAGGCTGATGGGTTATGATGTTTGGCAGATTTACTGAGCGTGCACAAAAGGTGTTAGCGTTAGCTCAAGAGGAAGCTGTACGATTGGGCCATAACAATATTGGAACTGAACATGTATTATTAGGTCTTATACGTGAAGGCGAGGGAATCGCTGCAAAGGCCTTACTTGCACTTGGATTAGGTCCTGAAAAAATTCAAAAAGAGGTAGAAGCCCTAATTGGCCGTGGTCAGGAAGGCTCACAGACCATTCATTACACACCGCGTGCTAAAAAGGTAATTGAGTTATCCATGGATGAGGCTCGTAAGCTTGGTCACTCCTATGTTGGTACAGAGCATATCCTACTTGGGTTAATTCGTGAAGGTGAGGGTGTCGCTGCAAGAGTATTAAACAATCTTGGAGTGAGCTTAAATAAAGCTCGTCAACAGGTTCTACAACTATTGGGAAGTAATGAGTCGTCTTCAGGGCATCATGGCGGTGGTTCTGCAAATGCCAATACGCCAACCCTTGATGGTTTAGCACGTGATCTTACGGCGATTGCGAGAGAAGGAAGTCTTGATCCAGTAATTGGGCGTAGCAAAGAGATACAACGTGTAATTGAAGTACTTAGCCGACGCACAAAAAATAATCCTGTTTTAATTGGGGAGCCTGGTGTAGGTAAGACTGCCATTGCCGAAGGATTAGCCCAGCAAATTATAAATAATGAGGTGCCAGAAACGCTTCGCGATAAGCGTGTAATGACACTTGATATGGGTACTGTTGTTGCAGGTACGAAATACCGTGGAGAATTTGAAGATCGTTTGAAAAAGGTAATGGATGAAATTCGCCAAGCAGGAAATATTATTCTGTTCATAGATGAACTTCATACGTTAATAGGTGCTGGCGGTGCTGAAGGTGCGATTGATGCATCAAATATTTTAAAACCATCCCTTGCTCGCGGTGAGCTGCAATGTATCGGTGCTACAACGTTAGATGAATATAGAAAGTACATTGAAAAAGATGCTGCTCTAGAGCGTCGTTTCCAACCAATCCAGGTGGATGAACCAACTGTTGAGGAGTCCATTTTAATTTTAAAAGGATTGCGTGACCGCTATGAAGCACATCACAGAGTATCCATTTCTGATGAATCAATCATTCAAGCGGTTAAGCTTTCAGACCGTTATATCTCAGATCGCTTTTTGCCGGATAAGGCCATTGACTTGATTGATGAGGCTGGTTCAAAGGTTCGTCTTCGTTCGTATACAGCTCCACCAAATTTAAAGGAGCTTGAACTAAAGCTTGAAGAGGTTCGTAAGGAGAAGGATGCAGCCGTTCAAAGCCAGGAATTTGAGAAAGCTGCTTCATTACGAGATTCAGAGCAACGTCTTCGCGAGCAATTAGAAGAAACGAAGAAAAACTGGAAGGAAAAACAGGGTCAAGAGAATTCTGAGGTAACAGTGGATGATATCGCAATGGTCGTATCAAGCTGGACTGGGGTTCCTGTATCAAAGCTGGCTCAAACAGAAGCTAATAAATTATTAAACATGGAAGAAATCCTTCACTCACGTGTAATTGGTCAGGAAGAGGCTGTTAGGGCAGTTTCTAAGGCGGTAAGGCGTTCACGTGCGGGATTAAAGGATCCGAAACGTCCAACAGGCTCATTCATTTTTCTAGGACCAACAGGGGTCGGTAAAACGGAATTAGCGCGTGCTTTAGCTGAATCTATTTTTGGCGATGAGGAAGCGATGATTCGTGTAGATATGTCTGAGTACATGGAGAAACACTCTACATCAAGATTGGTCGGTTCACCTCCAGGTTATGTAGGCTATGAAGAAGGTGGCCAATTAACAGAAAAGGTTCGCCGTAAGCCATATTCTGTTATCCTGCTAGATGAAATTGAAAAAGCACACCCAGATGTGTTCAATATTTTACTTCAAGTTCTAGAGGACGGGCGTTTGACAGACTCTAAGGGTCGTACGGTTGATTTTAGAAATACAATTTTAATTATGACTTCAAACGTTGGAGCTAGCACATTGAAACGAAATAAATATGTTGGCTTTGCGATGGAAGATGAGAAGCAAGATTATAAAAACATGAAGGATAAGGTAATGGAAGAGCTAAAAAAAGCATTCCGTCCTGAGTTCCTTAACCGTATTGATGAAATCATAGTTTTCCACTCATTAGAGAAGAAGCATTTGAAAGAAATCGTCACTCTGATGGGAGATCAATTAACAAAGCGTTTAAAGGAGCAAGACTTCGAGCTCGAACTAACTGAAGCAGCTAAAGACCGAATTGCTGAGGAAGGATATGATCCAGATTACGGAGCTCGTCCATTACGCCGTGCGATTCAAAAACAAATTGAAGACCGTTTGTCCGAAGAGCTATTACGCGGTAATATAGAAAAAGGAAAGAAAATCGTAATGGACTTTGCTAACGGAGAATTCGTAATCAATACAAATGAAGTTGAAGAAACAAAAGAAACAGTGAAATAAAAAAGCATGTAAGTATAAGAGGTATACATCAATAAATTGATTCATGTATACCTCTTTTTTTAGACAATGACTAGCTCCAGGCACCATTGGCTCGAGGTTACAAGCTAATCGCTTCTGAAGGCTAAAAGCGCCTTCTGTCAGCGCTTATCTTGTGCTTGTCGCCTAAAGCAGGGTGCCTTGCGCTTTTCTAATAAAGAAAGGATTAATGACAATGGCAAAAACAAAGACAAAATTCACCTGTCAATCCTGTGGTTATGAGTCGCCAAAATGGATGGGAAAATGCCCAGGATGTGGTGCATGGAATTCATTAGTCGAAGAAACACTAAGTAAACCAGCTAGAAAAGGTGCTTTTGCTCATTCAAGTCCCACAGTTCAACGCAAGCCTTCACCGATCACTTCAATCGAGTCAGAAAATGAACCTAGAATGTTTACAACAAACAAGGAATTTAATCGCGTACTTGGTGGCGGAATTGTCCACGGTTCACTTGTATTAATTGGTGGTGACCCAGGTATAGGAAAGTCTACCTTGCTTCTACAAGTATCCTCTCAATTAGCCAAACAAAGCAAAGTTTTATATATTTCCGGAGAAGAATCGATCAAGCAAACGAAGCTAAGATCTGACCGTCTAGGGGTTTCCTCTGATCAATTGTATGTTTTAGCGGAGACCGACCTTGAGTTTATTTCCCAGACAATTACTGAGTTAAACCCATCCTTTGTTGTGATTGACTCCATTCAAACCATCTATCATTCTGAGATCGCATCTGCCCCTGGTAGTGTCTCTCAGGTGCGGGAATGTACAGCAGAATTAATGAGAATTGCGAAGACAAATGGGATTGCTATTTTTATCGTGGGTCATGTTACGAAAGAGGGAAATATTGCAGGTCCACGTTTACTAGAGCATATGGTGGATACTGTTCTTTATTTTGAAGGGGAACGTCATCATACATATCGTATTTTACGTGCTGTAAAAAACCGTTTTGGTTCGACGAATGAAATGGGTATTTTTGAGATGAAGGAAACTGGTCTTGAAGAGGTAGCAAATCCTTCAGAGATATTTCTCGAGGAACGTTCTGCGGGTGCTGCAGGGTCAACGGTTGTTGCTTCTATGGAGGGGACACGACCAGTTCTTGTCGAAATTCAGGCACTGATATCACCATCTAGTTTTGGTAATCCACGCCGCATGGCAACAGGAATTGACCATAACCGGGTTTCTTTATTAATGGCTGTTTTAGAAAAAAGAGCAGGATTTCTCCTGCAAAATCAAGATGCATATTTGAAGGTCGCAGGTGGTGTAAAGCTAGACGAACCAGCGATTGATTTAGCGGTTGCTTTAAGTATCGCATCTAGCTTTCGAGATCAGCCGACTAATCCAACAGATGTCATTATTGGTGAAGTTGGGTTAACTGGTGAGGTAAGGCGTGTTTCTCGAATAGAACAGCGGGTACAGGAAGCGGCAAAGCTGGGCTTTAAGCGAGTGATTCTTCCTGAACGAAATTTAGGTGGATGGACGATTCCTAAGGAAATCGAAGTTATAGGTGTGAGTGATATTAGGCAAGCCATTCAACATACACTAGGAAAATAGCCTAAAATTACGTGACGAAAATTCTAGCGGAAATGAAACATTTTTAATTCTTTATTCGTATAGTAAGTGTGAAACAAATGGACATCCATATTCCGTAACGGAGCCGAGTAAAAATAATTTTTACCGAAGCAGTTATAATTTTATCAGGATTTAAAAATAATATATGAGTAGCGTTTTACACATCTATGTCATTCTGTTTACAATTTGAAAAAAGCTATTTATTGTAGGTTTCAATTATTATAAAGTGATTATAATGAATAGGAGGAGGTGAAGGAATGCTAAAACGTATTGTGCAGCTCTTTTTTCTTATCGTCGGAGGTATGCTTGGAATTGTCTATCTACCAGATTTACTAGGGCTATTAAATTTCGACAATATTCCATATTTAAATAACTCGTATACGCTTGCAATATCGGGTGCTATTATATTATTTATTGTTACTTTTTGGTTAGTAGATTATATTGTAGATCTTATTAAGTGGCTTGAAGAGTCATTGATCAAAGCTCCTGTCACAGATGTTTTATTTGGAAGCATAGGTTTAATTACGGGATTAATTGTTGCGTTTTTAATTGTAATTCCATTAGACCGTATTTCATTTTCGGTTGTAAACACAGTGCTTCCTATCTTCATTACCCTGCTTTTAGGATATTTAGGTTTCCAAGTTGGTTTTAAGAAGCGGGATGAACTTGTGAACTTATTCTCTATTAACCGAGCAGGTAAGAAAAAGGGCTTGGAGGAAGAGGAAGTGAACCAACAAGCGAAAAAACTAAAAATATTAGATACGAGTGTTATAATTGATGGACGTATCGCGGATATATGCCAAACGGGATTTCTTGAAGGAACAATTGTCATTCCTCGATTTGTGTTAGAGGAGCTTCAGCATATTGCGGATTCTTCAGACGTGTTAAAGCGAAACCGCGGTAGAAGAGGACTAGATATTTTAAATCGAATTCAAAAAGAATTATCAATTAAGGTTGAAATCTACGAAGGTGATTTTGACGATATTCAAGAGGTTGATAGTAAGTTAGTGAAGCTTGCGAAATTAACGATGGGTGTAGTCGTGACAAATGATTTCAACCTAAACAAAGTGTGCGAGCTACAAAATGTGGCAGTGTTGAATATTAATGACCTTGCGAATGCGGTGAAGCCAGTAGTGTTACCTGGTGAAGAGTTAAGCGTTCAAGTCATTAAGGATGGAAAAGAGCATAATCAAGGTGTTGCTTATTTAGATGACGGTACGATGATTGTGGTCGAAGAGGGTCGCGACTATATTGGAAAGCGCATTGATGTCCTTGTAACGAGTGTTTTACAAACATCGGCGGGCCGAATGATATTCGCGAAGCCAAAATTACTTGAAAAAGCATTATAACTTTATTGAATTGTTAGGGGCGCTATAGGGTGAATTATCAGGTTGTAATTCCTGCAGCAGGTCAGGGAAAAAGAATGAACGCAGGAAAGAATAAACAATTCATCGAATTGAAATCAATTCCAGTTATTATTCATACATTACGAGTTTTTGACCATGACCCGATGTGTTCAGGGATTATTTTAGTCATCAATAAGGATGAACAGCCCATTTTTGAAGAATTGATTCAAACATATCACATCGAAAAGGTTGTTTCTTACATACAGGGTGGCAGTGAGCGCCAGTACAGTGTCTATAATGGCTTACAAGCAGTGAAGGACACAGAAATTGTGTTAGTTCATGATGGTGCAAGACCCTTTCTGAAACAAAAACATGTTCATGAGCTAGTTAGTGTTGCAACAGAAAAGGGAGCAGCCGTGCTAGCGGTCCCCGTAAAGGATACAATCAAACGCGCCTCTCGTAATCTATATGTAGAAGAAACAGTTGAACGTTCTAGCTTGTGGGCCATTCAAACCCCACAAGCTTTTCATGTTTCTACCTTACAAGAAGCACATGAGTTGGCTAAAAAAGAGGATTTTCTTGGTACAGATGAAGCTAGTCTCGTTGAAAGAATCCCAAAACAAGTATATATTGTTAAAGGCGATTACTTGAATATGAAACTAACAACGCCAGATGACTTAATTTTCGCGGAAGCGATTTTACAAAACTGGACAAGCTAAATGAAGAATGCGCTAAGCGCGCCTAGAAAAAGATAACTATAAAAAGGGGGAAAACCCATGTTTCGTATTGGACAGGGCTTTGATGTTCACCAATTGGTTGAAGGACGCCCGTTAATTATAGGTGGGATTACCATTCCATATGAAAAAGGATTACAAGGACATTCGGATGCTGATGTGTTACTTCACACCGTGTCTGATGCCTGTCTTGGAGCGATTGGAGAAGGAGATATAGGCAAGCATTTTCCAGATACAGACCCCAATTTCAAGGATGCTGATTCTGCAAAGCTTCAACAGCATGTATGGAATTTAGTAAAGGAAAAAGGATATAAACTTGGAAATATCGATTGCACAATCATTGCTCAAAAACCCAAAATGGCTCCGTATATTGAGCAAATCAGAGAGAGGATTGCCCAATTGCTAGAAGCAGATCCTTCACAAGTCAATGTAAAAGCGACGACAACTGAAAAATTAGGCTTTACTGGTCGTGGTGAGGGAATTTCGGCAATGGCGACGATCTTACTGCAAAAGGTAGATAGCTAATTAAAATATTGTGTTAAAATATCAAAATGATACTAGCGTAGTAACGGAGGGTACATAAATGTCAAATAACGTACGTGTGCGCTATGCACCAAGTCCAACAGGACATTTACATATAGGAAACGCAAGAACGGCCTTATTTAATTATTTGTATGCAAGAAACCAAAACGGAAAATTCATCATTCGTATTGAAGATACAGACAAGAAACGTAATATTGAAGGTGGCGAAGAAAGTCAGCTGAAATATTTAACGTGGCTTGGAATTGATTGGGATGAAGGACCGGATGTTGGTGGAGAGTATGGACCATATCGTCAATCAGAACGGAATGAGATTTATCAAAAACATTACATGGAGCTTCTTGAAAAAGGCCTTGCTTATAAATGCTATTGTACGGAAGAAGAAATTGAAAAAGAGCGTGAAGAGCAGATGGCACGTGGGGAGACACCTCAATACTCAGGAAAATGCCGTCACTTAACAAAGGACCAACAGGAAGCTTTAGAAAGTGAAGGAAGACAACCGAGTATTCGTATCATTATTCCTGAAGGGAAGGTCTACACGTTTAATGATATGGTGAAAGGCGAAATTTCCTTTGAATCTGAAGGCATGGGCGATTATGTAATCGTGAAGAAGGATGGAACTCCTACTTACAATTTTGCAGTAGTCATTGATGATCATCTAATGGAAATTTCACACGTGTTACGCGGGGAAGACCATATTTCCAATACACCGAAGCAAATGGTGGTGTACGAAGCATTTAATTGGGATATTCCAACATTTGGACATATGACATTAATCGTCAATGAAAACCGTAAAAAGCTTAGTAAGCGTGATGAATCTATTATTCAATTTATTGAGCAATATGAGGAACTTGGATACTTACCTGAAGCTTTATTTAACTTCATTACGTTATTAGGTTGGTCACCAGGCGGGGAAGAAGAGATTCATTCAAAAGAGGCGTTTATTGACATTTTTGATCCTGCGCGTCTATCTAAATCACCGGCTGTTTTTGATACGCAAAAGCTTACATGGATGAACAATCAATATATGAAAAACATTGATCTTGATCATCTAGTTGAGCTTTCATTGCCACATTTAATTAAAGCAGGTAGATTGAGTGAGTCGTTAAGTGATGCTGACAAGCAATGGGCACGTGACTTAATTGCACTCCATCAAGAAAAGATGAGCTATGGAGCAGAAATAGTTGAACTAACAGACTTATTTTTTAAAGAGGAAGTAACGATTGAAGAAGATGCCAAGGAAGTCCTTGCGGGGGAAACAGTTCCTGAAGTATTAAAGGCCTTTTTGCAAGAGGTTGAAAGTCTTGAAACATTTGGTGCTGATGAAATAAAAGCAGCGATTAAAGCTGTTCAAAAAGGAACAGGTCAAAAAGGGAAGAACCTTTTCATGCCAATTCGTGCAGCTTCTACTGGTCAGCTTCATGGTCCAGATCTGCCACAAGCGATTCACCTTTTAGGAAAAGAAAAAATTATTTCACGCCTAAAGAGTTTAATTGGTTAACAACTGGCTGAAAATGTAATATAGTATAGTTAACAAAAATTATAATGTTAAAGTGTTGATAAGGAGAGTAAATAAGTCATTTACTTTAAAGTATTTGTGAAACTTGCAAATACGAACAGAGAGAACCATCACCGGCTGAAAGTGGTTTAAGGGGAATACTTATTGAAATGCACCTTTGAGTCTTTTGTCGAACCTTATATGTAGTAGACAAAAGCGGCGTCTCACCGTTAAGAGATAAAGTTGAGGTAATGGATCATTCATTGCCTAAACAGAGTGGAACCGCGTGAATGAGCGTCTCTGTGTTTTTACACAGGGGCGCTTTTTATTTTTGGCAAAATCAAGAGGTAATGCTTTAGTCGCCAGCTTAGAGTTTTTCTAAATCAAGGAGGGTTGATCGTGTTTAAACGAATGAAAGAGGATATCGAGGTTGTATTTGAACAGGACCCAGCTGCAAGAACTCATTTTGAGGTAATGCTGACATATTCCGGACTACATGCCATTTGGGCACATCGTGTAGCGCATTTTTTATTTAAACGAAAAATGTTTTTCTTAGCTAGAATGGTTTCACAAATTAGTCGGTTTTTTACAGGAATTGAAATTCATCCTGGGGCCAAAATTGGCCGCCGCTTTTTTATTGACCATGGCATGGGTGTAGTAATTGGTGAGACGTGTGAAATCGGTAATAATGTGACTGTGTTCCAGGGTGTGACCCTTGGTGGAACAGGAAAGGAAAAAGGAAAGCGGCACCCAACGGTTAAGGACAATGCCCTAATAGCAACAGGAGCAAAAGTATTAGGATCCATTACAATTGGAGAAAATTCAAAGGTAGGAGCGGGTTCGGTTGTTCTACAAGATGTTCCTCCGAATTCGACGGTTGTCGGGATACCGGGGAGAGTTGTGATTCAAGATGGCGTCAAAATAAGAAATAGCAAGGATTTAAATCATCGGGATTTACCGGATCCAGTTTTAGATAAGATCCAAGAACTAGAAAATGAAATAAAAAGCTTAAAAGAGGAAATCCAGCAAAAGGAAGGAGCAAAGGATAATGCCCATTCACATATATAATACGCTAACGCGAAAGAAGGAAGAGTTTATCCCACTTGAAGAAAATAAGGTAAAAATGTATGTGTGCGGTCCGACCGTTTATAACTATATCCATATAGGGAATGCACGCCCAGCCATCGTTTTTGATACAGTTCGTCGCTATTTTGAATTTAGAGGCTATGACATCCATTACGTATCCAACTTCACAGATGTTGACGATAAGTTAATCAAAGCGGCGAATGAGTTAGGGGAAGAAGTGCCAACCATTGCTGAGCGTTTTATTAGAGCTTATCACGAAGACGTTTCCGCATTAGGCTGCAAAAAGGCAGATGTTCACCCAAGGGTTACAGAGAGCATGGATATTATCATTGATTTTATCGACGCTCTGATCGATAAAGGGTATGCCTATGAATCAGAGGGTGACGTGTACTATCGTACGAGAGAATTTAAGGAATATGGAAAGCTTTCACACCAATCCATTGATGAACTTCGTGTTGGTGCAAGAATTGAGGTAGGGGATAAGAAGCAGGATGCCCTTGATTTTGTGCTATGGAAGAGTGCAAAGCCTGGGGAAATTTACTGGGAAAGCCCTTGGGGGAATGGCCGCCCAGGTTGGCATATTGAATGTTCAGCAATGGCAAAAAAATACTTGGGTGAGACTATTGATATTCACGCTGGTGGTCAGGACTTGGCATTCCCACATCATGAAAATGAAATCGCGCAATCGGAAAGCTTAAATGGAAAGACATTCGCAAACTATTGGATGCACAACGGCTATATTAATATCGACAACGAAAAAATGTCAAAATCCCTTGGGAACTTTGTGTTGGTTCACGATATTATCAAAGAAATTGACCCACAGGTATTACGCTTTTTCATGCTGTCAGTACATTATCGTCATCCAATTAACTACAACCTTGAATTACTTGATAGTACGAAAAATGCGTTAGAACGATTACGTACTTCTTATGCAAATTTAAAGCATCGTCTAGAAAGTAGTACAAATCTAACAAATAATGATGGAGAATGGTTAGAAAAAATTTCAGCTTTCCGCAACGAATTTATCGTAGCGATGGATGATGATTTTAATACAGCGAACGCAATTTCTGTACTGTTCGACCTTTCGAAACAAGCGAACTATTATTTGCAGGAGAAAAACACGTCTGAAAAAGTCATCGAAGCCTTTTTACAAGAGTTCGAGGTATTGTTTGATACCCTTGGGCTTAAATTAGAAGATGAACAATTACTTGATGAGGAAATCGAGGAACTAATCGCCAGGCGAATCCAGGCACGTAAGGATCGTGACTTTGCTTTATCTGATCAAATCCGTGACCAGTTAAAAGCAATGAACATTATTCTTGAAGACACACCTCAAGGGACAAGATGGAAAAGAGGATAATCGATGAAGCTTTTATCAGACAATCAAATTGATAGCCATCAATTAAATAGTCTTGCTCTTGCTTATATGGGTGATGCCGTATACGAGATGTATGTACGGCATTACCTTTTGCAAAAGGGAAGCGTGAGACCTAACCAACTTCATAATCAGGCGAAGCATTATGTTTCTGCAAAAGCTCAGTCGGCTGTGATTCACAAGATGCTGGATGAAGAGTTTTTTTCAGAAGAGGAGCAAGGAGTAATTAGAAGGGGGCGTAATGCAAAGAGTGGAACCGTCCCTAAAAATACAGATGTCCAGACATACCGATACAGTACTGCATTCGAGGCTTTACTAGGTTTTCTTTTTTTACAAAATGACACAGACAGAATACATTCCATTATTGAAGAAGCATTTCGAATCATCGAATCTTAAGAAAGGAGGAAAAAGAAATGGCGAGTGATTATACGATTGGAAAAAACCCTGTTATTGAAGCATTAAAATCAGAGCGGGATATTAATAAAATTTGGATAGCAGAAGGCTCAAATAAGGGGCAAATGAACCAGGTTATCTCTCTTGCAAAAGAAAGAAATGTTATGGTTCAATTTGTTCCGAAAAAGAAGATTGACCAAATGGTTGAAGGGAATCACCAGGGGGTTGTCGCACAGGTAGCAGCGTATGAGTATGCTGAGGTTGATGATATTTTAGCTCTAGCTAAAGAACGAAATGAAGCTCCATTTATCATTCTCTTGGATGAATTAGAGGATCCCCATAATCTAGGTTCGATACTTCGTACGGCAGATGCAGTTGGGGCACATGGGGTTATTATACCGAAAAGAAGAGCAGTTGGATTAACCGCAACTGTCGCGAAGGCTTCGACGGGAGCGATTGAATATATACCAGTTGCGCGTGTAACAAATCTAGCAAGAACAATCGATGAATTAAAGGACCGTGGTGTATGGATTGTCGGAACAGATGCGAAGGGAAAAGAGGATTATCGAAATGTCGATGGTAAAATGCCAATAGGCTTAGTAATTGGCAGTGAGGGAAGAGGCATGGGACGTCTTGTAAAGGAAAAATGCGATTTTCTTCTAAATCTACCGATGGAGGGGAAAGTAACCTCTTTAAATGCTTCTGTTGCTGCAAGTCTACTTATGTATGAGGTATATCGTAAGCGGAATCCGTTAGGAGAGTAAGACAAATGGATATCCTGCTGGTAGATGGCTACAACATAATTGGTGCATGGCCAGAACTACGTCTTCTTAAAACAAAGGACTTTTCAGCAGCGCGTGATTTATTAATCGAAAAGATGGCTGAATATCAGGCGTATACAGGATATAAGGTGATTGTTGTATTTGATGCACACCTCGTCCCGGGAATTGAAACAAAAACGAAAAGTCGAAAGATCGAAGTCATTTTTACTCGAGAAAATGAGACGGCTGATGAACGAATCGAAAAGCTTGCAAAACAATTAAACAATATCAAAACACAAATCCATGTAGCGACTTCGGATTTTACGGAGCAATGGCAGATTTTTGGACAAGGGGCCTTACGAAAATCAGCAAGAGAATTATTAACCGAGATGGAAGTCGTGGAGTCTGGAATTCAAAAGGATGTCAAGAAAACCTATCAAGAAAAAAGTGTGTCAAAAATTCCACTTTCCGACGAAATTGCAGAAATATTTGAAAAATGGCGTCGTGGACAGCGATGAGCGGTTGACGCTTGGAAAAGCACTCCTGTATAATATTTCTAGATGATGTTTAAAAATTTTTGGTTGAAACAACTTCTAAGGTAGGTCGGAGGGATCGGTGTGAGTTCAAGCTTCGATGATTATGGCAACAGGTTATATTATGACCGACTAGAGGATGAGGAAGTCGTGGAATTGGTTCATGCTGGAGAAAGTGAGGCATTGGACTATCTAATCAATAAGTATAAAAATTTTGTGCGCGCAAAAGCCAGATCATATTTTTTAATTGGAGCAGATCGTGAAGATATTGTTCAGGAAGGTATGATCGGATTATACAAAGCCATTCGTGACTTTAAAGAGGACAAGCTTTCATCATTTAAAGCGTTTGCGGAGCTTTGTATTACACGTCAAATTATTACCGCGATTAAAACGGCGACAAGACAAAAGCATATTCCTCTAAACTCTTATGTTTCGTTGGACAAGCCGATATATGATGAAGAATCTGACCGTACATTAATGGATGTTATATCAGGAGCGAAGATTTTGGATCCTGAGGAATTAATCATTAATAGGGAAAAGTTTGATGACATTGAATTAAAAATGGCTGAGCTCTTAAGTGATTTGGAGCGGAAGGTATTGTCTTTATACTTAGACGGAAGGTCCTATCAGGAGATATCGGAGGATTTAAACCGACATGTAAAGTCAATTGATAATGCACTCCAGCGTGTAAAACGAAAATTAGAACGGTATTTAGAAATTCAAGAAATTAAATTATAAATAACCGTTATTTACCTTTTTTTACAGATAGGAGCTAGTATTGACATATAAATCAGGCCTGTGTTACATTTTTAAGGAAAATGAGAGTTTATTATAAAAAATATAGCATTTTATATGGAAGGTGATAAAATGCGAAAAAAAGTAATTTTAGCCTGTGTGCAATGTGGCAGTAGAAATTATTCCACTATGAAGAATAGCACTTCAGCTGAACGCCTTGAAATGAAGAAGTTTTGTAAGACTTGCAATTCTCACACGAATCATCGTGAAACGAAATAGATTAGGACTGTTTTGATAAAGTTGGAGGTTACATGGGATGAAACGCATAACCAAGTTTTTTCGTGAAGTAGCTCGAGAAATGAAGAAAACAAGTTGGCCAAAGAGAAAAGAACTTACACGCTATACAATTGTTACATTAACAACGGTAATCTTTGTATCTGTATTTTTTGCTGTGATTGACCTAGGAATTTCCGAATTAATTCGTTTAGTACTTGAATAAACACAGTACACTCATGGTATAATGATGGATAGACAATAAAGAATGTTTTACGAAAAAGCCCGGGTACGGGTTTTTTTAATTGTAAAAAAATAGAACGTCAGATGATGTTCAAACTCAGGTACAGGGAGGGAAGGACAAGCAGTCCTCACTTATGGAAAAGAATTGGTATGTTGTTCATACGTATTCAGGGTACGAAAATAAAGTAAAAGCAAATTTAGAAAAACGTGTCGAGTCAATGGGCATGCAAGATAAAATCTTCCGCGTAGTGGTACCGGAAGATGAAGAGACAGATATTAAGAACGGTAAAAAGAAAATTGTTAAAAAGAAAGTATTTCCAGGTTACGTATTGGTCGAATTGATCATGACGGATGATTCTTGGTATGTCGTCCGTAATACACCTGGAGTTACTGGCTTCGTTGGGTCAGCTGGTTCGGGTTCGAAACCAACACCGCTTTTACCAGAAGAAATAACATTCATCCTTAAGAGAATGGGAATGGATGAAAGACCAATGGAAGTCGATTTCGAATTGAAAGAAACAGTTCGTGTGAAAGAAGGTCCATTTACAAACTTCACTGGTGCAATTGAAGATCTTGATGTGGATAAGCAAAAAGTAAAGGTTCTTGTCAACATGTTTGGCCGTGAAACGCCGGTTGAATTGGACTTCACACAAATTGAAAAAATCTAATTAAGAAAAACTTGATATTGGAAATAAAAAGTGGTAATATTGCATAGGTCAGTATGTCTCAAAAGACAGAGACTAGTTATGATAACGTTCTTTATAGAATGTAAAGAATAGATGAGTGGGAGGGTAAACCCCTATTACCACATCACGGACTTTAAGGAGGTGTGTCTCGTGGCTAAAAAAGTAATTAAAGAGGTTAAATTACAAATTCCAGCGGGTAAAGCAAACCCAGCGCCACCAGTTGGACCAGCACTAGGTCAAGCAGGTGTTAACATCATGGGATTCTGTAAGGAGTTCAATGCTCGTACAGCAGAACAAGCTGGTTTAATTATTCCTGTTGTAATCACAGTTTATGAAGATCGTTCATTTACATTTATTACAAAAACTCCTCCTGCTGCAGTTCTTTTAAAGAAGGCGGCTGGTATTGAGTCTGGTTCAGGTGAACCTAACCGTAATAAAGTTGCAACAGTTAAGCGTGATAAAGTACGCGAGATTGCAGAAACAAAAATGCCTGATTTAAATGCGGCGTCTGTTGAATCTGCAATGCGTATGGTTGAAGGTACTGCTCGTAGCATGGGAATTGTTATCGAAGACTAATTCCTATTTGTTACATGCTTCAAGGGGTTGCGGATGGAACATCTCTTTTTTCGTTCGCAACCTTTGTTTTGTCTAGCGTCAGGATGAAATCGATTATGCTGTTTGCTGGACGTGGGAGGTTATTCCGTTAAAACCACAATTGAGGAGGAAATGATAATGGCAAAAAGAGGTAAAAAGTACGTTGAAGCTGCTAAATTAGTAGACCGTACAAAAGCATATTCAGTTGCAGAAGCAATTGAATTAGTAAAGAAAACAAACACAGCTAAATTTGATGCGACTGTTGAAGTTGCATTCCGTTTAGGAGTTGACCCTAAGAAAGCTGACCAACAAATTCGTGGTGCAGTTGTTCTACCAAACGGTACTGGTAAAACTCAACGTGTATTAGTTTTCGCTAAAGGTGAAAAAGCAAAAGAAGCAGAAGCTGCTGGAGCTGACTATGTTGGCGATAGCGAGTTCATCACTAAGATCAACCAAGGTTGGTTTGAGTTTGATGTAATCGTAGCTACTCCTGACATGATGGGTGAAGTTGGTAAACTTGGTCGTGTATTAGGACCTAAAGGTTTAATGCCAAACCCTAAAACAGGTACTGTTACTTTTGACGTAACAAAAGCAATCAACGAAATCAAAGCTGGTAAAGTTGAATACCGCATTGATAAATCTTCAAACATCCATGTTCCAATTGGTAAGATCTCATTTGATGATCAAAAACTAATTGAGAACTTCACTACGATTTATGAAACTATGCTTAAGGTTAAACCATCTGCAGCAAAAGGTACTTACATGAAGAACGTTGCTGTATCATCTACAATGGGACCTGGCGTAAAAGTTGACGGTTCTACTTTCTAATTAGAAAATAGTGGATATTGACTTTTTCGAAAGCATTTCATATAATAAATTTTGTTGTTAACAAATGAATAGCATTTGTACCGTAGACAGTAGGAGCTATTATTAGCTTAATTCCCTACCGAGGTGTAGTAAATAAACTAAGATCTTACTACCTCTATGTCTACTAGGCATAGAGGTTTTTTAATCTAGAGGTTGTCTATCATAGACACCATCAAACACCGAACGGTTTCAAGTGTCTGAAATTACTCACAGGAGGTGTAGAAGAATGAGTCGTGCAGTCGAACAAAAGCAACAAATCGTAACCGAAATTGCAGACAAATTCCGTGCAAGTAAATCAACTGTCGTTGTAGATTACCGCGGTCTATCTGTTGCAGAAGTAACAGAACTACGTAAGCAGCTTCGTGAGGCAGGCATTGATTTCAAAGTGTACAAAAACACATTAACTCGACGTGCTGCAGAACAAGCTGAGCTTGCTGGTTTAAATGATGCATTAACAGGACCAAACGCAATTGCATTCAGTAATGAAGACGTAGTTGCTCCTGCTAAAATTCTTAATGATTTCGCGAAAAAGCATGAAGCATTAGAAATTAAAGCAGGTATTATCGAAGGAAACATTGCAACTCTTGAGGAAGTTAAAGCCCTTGCTGATCTACCATCACGCGAAGGTTTACTTTCAATGTTGCTTAGCGTACTTCAAGCTCCAATCCGTAACCTTGCACTTGCTACTAAAGCAGTTGCAGAGCAAAAGGAAGAGCAAGGCGCTTAATCGTAATACAAACATACAAATCGAATTACAAATAGGATAATTATTTAAGGAGGATTTTCTAATGACTAAAGAACAAATCATTGAAGCAGTTAAAAATATGACTGTTTTAGAACTAAATGACCTAGTAAAAGCAATTGAAGAAGAATTTGGTGTAACTGCTGCTGCTCCTGTAGCTGTAGCTGCTGGTGGCGCTGCTGAAGCTGCTGCTGAGCAAACTGAATTTGATGTTGTATTAGCAAACGCTGGTGCACAAAAAATCAAAGTTATCAAAGTTGTACGTGAAATCACTGGTCTTGGCCTAAAAGAAGCTAAAGAACTTGTTGACAACACTCCAAAGGCTGTTAAAGAAGGCGTTTCTAAAGAAGAAGCTGAAGAAGTTAAAGCTAAACTTGAAGAAGTTGGAGCTGGCGTAGAAGTTAAGTAATACCTAATGAACGTAAGAAAAAGCTCGCTATGAAAGCGAGCTTTTTTTATCAACTTGGAATGATATGGGTACACTGTTCATATACTCTTATGTTGGGAGATACATAAATGGCTGAACATTACTATACTAGCAAACCCACGGTAGCGAGTAATCAAAAAACTCAGGCCTTTGTTTTAAAGGGACAATCATTTTCTTTTACAAGTGATAGTGGTGTTTTTTCAAAAAACGAAGTTGATTTTGGTTCGAGATTACTAATAGAGGAATTTCGTACTCCGGAAGTTGCTGGTCCGTTTTTAGATATAGGTTGTGGGTATGGACCGATTGGTCTTGCGCTAGCAAAAGTACATAATGAACGTACTGTTGAAATGATTGATGTGAACGAGCGAGCGATTGAGCTTGCGAAAAAAAACGCAGAAATGAATAAAGTCAACAATGTGGAAATCCATCAAAGTGATTTGTTTACAAATGTAGAAAATCGAGGCTTTGCTGCGATTATTTCTAACCCGCCGATTCGTGCAGGAAAGAAAGTAGTTCATCATATTTTGGAAGAGAGTTATCGATATTTAGTACCGGGAGGAGAGCTTTGGGTTGTAATCCAAAAAAAGCAAGGAGCTCCATCTGCGATCGAGAAGCTTGAAACAGTTTTTGAAGAGGTAGAGATCGTTGAAAGAAAAAAAGGCTACCATATCATAAAAGCTGTACGAACTATTTAGTTCGAGAGAAAAATCTGCTTGACAAAAACTAAAAAACATGTTGACTCGATATTTCTCGTGTGGTAGCATTATATAATGCCGATATGTAATTTTTCCATGAATAACTAAAAAATTAAATATATGTATAAATATAGTATGTATGGAAAAACTAATAAAATCAATAGTTTGTTTTTGAAAGTGTGGTTTTCTTAGTAGAAACCCTTTTTCTTTTTGTCTATAAAAATGGATGTTTTTTGTGGTCTAAAAACATTTTTAAAGACGAAAAATTAAGTACATGTTAGGCTTGAAAAGTCGAAGTAATTTAGGAATTGATAGGCNNTAACATTCTTATTAATTATATAAGGTTTCCATAATAGACTTTAATAATTAGTAAGTATTTATAAATTAGCAAGATTAATAACGCTTGATATGAGGGGTGAATGGGTTGATAGGTCAACTAGTTCAGTATGGACGACACCGCCAACGAAGAAGTTATGCTCGTATTAGTGAAGTTTTAGAATTACCAAATCTTATTGAGATTCAAACCTCTTCTTATCAGTGGTTTCTTGATGAGGGTCTTAGGGAGATGTTCCAGGATATTTCCCCGATTGAAGATTTTACAGGTAACCTATCTCTAGAGTTCATTGATTACAGTTTAGGTGAGCCAAAGTATTCTGTAGAAGAATCAAAAGAGAGAGACGTTACTTATTCTGCACCACTACGAGTTAAGGTGCGTTTGATCAATAAAGAAACTGGTGAAGTAAAAGATCAAGATGTTTTTATGGGTGACTTCCCACTCATGACAGAAACAGGAACATTCGTTATCAATGGTGCAGAACGTGTAATTGTTTCTCAATTGGTTCGTTCACCAAGTGTCTATTTCAGTGGCAAAATTGATAAGAATGGGAAACGTGGCTTTACTGCAACGGTAATACCAAACCGTGGTGCATGGTTAGAGTATGAAACAGATGCGAAGGATGTTGTATATGTTCGTATCGATCGTACTCGAAAATTACCAGCAACGGTTCTTTTACGCGCGCTTGGTTTTGGCTCTGATCAAGAAATCATCGATTTATTCGGTGAAAACGAATATTTACGCAACACACTTGAGAAAGACAACACAGAGAGCACAGAAAAAGCATTACTAGAAATATATGAGCGTCTACGTCCGGGAGAACCACCGACTGTAGATAATGCAAAAAGTTTATTAGAATCACGCTTTTTTGATCCAAAGCGTTACGACCTTGCTAGTGTAGGTCGTTACAAGATAAATAAAAAACTTCATATTAAGAACCGTTTGTTTAATCAACGTATAGCGGAAACACTTGTTGATCCTGAAACAGGTGAAATAATCGTAGAAAAAGACACTCTTCTCGATCGTAGAACGCTAGATCGTATCATTCCATATTTAGAGAATGGTATTGGTTTTAAATCACTTCAACCATCAGGCGGCGTAATTGATGAAGAAACTATCCTTCAATCTATTAAAATCTACGCTCCAAATGATCCGGATGGCGAACAAGTCATTAATGTCATTGGGAATGCCTATGTTGAAGAAGGCGTAAAGAATATTACACAAGCAGATATCCTTTCTTCGATTAGTTATTTCTTTAATCTGTTACATCAGGTTGGAGATACAGATGATATCGACCATCTAGGTAACCGTCGTTTACGTTCTGTTGGGGAGCTTCTGCAAAACCAATTCCGTATCGGATTATCAAGGATGGAACGTGTTGTTCGTGAGAGAATGTCAATTCAAGATACGAATACCATTACTCCACAGCAACTAATTAATATTCGTCCAGTGATTGCGTCTATTAAAGAATTCTTTGGTAGCTCGCAGCTTTCACAGTTCATGGACCAAACAAATCCATTAGCAGAATTAACACATAAACGAAGACTATCGGCATTAGGGCCTGGTGGACTAACACGTGAACGTGCAGGATTTGAAGTTCGTGACGTTCACTATTCTCACTATGGTCGTATGTGTCCGATTGAAACACCTGAAGGTCCAAACATCGGACTAATTAACTCATTATCATCATATGCAAAAGTGAATCGATTTGGGTTTATTGAAACTCCATATCGAAGAGTTGATCCGGAGACAGGTAAAGTAACTGATCGAATTGATTACTTAACAGCAGACGAAGAGGATAACTATGTTACCGCTCAGGCGAATTCTCGTCTAAGCGATGAAGGTGCATTTTTAGATGAAGATGTAGTTGCTCGTTTCAAGGGTGAAAACACAGTTGTTCACCGTGATCGAATTGACTACATGGATGTATCACCAAAACAAGTTGTATCTGCGGCAACAGCATGTATTCCTTTCTTAGAAAATGACGACTCAAACCGTGCGCTAATGGGTGCGAACATGCAACGTCAAGCTGTTCCACTAATGAACCCAGAGGCTCCACTTGTTGGTACAGGTATGGAATATGTATCTGGTAAAGACTCAGGAGCTGCTGTTATCTGTAAACACCCTGGTATTGTTGAGCGCGTTGAAGCAAAACAAATTTTGGTACGTCGCTATGCAGAAGTAGATGGTCAAAAGGTAAAAGGTGACCTTGATAAATACCGTCTCCTTAAATTTATTCGCTCTAACCAAGGTACATGTTATAACCAACGCCCGATTGTAACAGAAGGGGACGAAGTTGTTAAAGGAGAAATTCTTGCAGATGGTCCTTCAATGGAACAGGGTGAACTAGCTTTAGGACGCAACGTTCTTGTTGGTTTCATGACCTGGGATGGTTATAACTATGAAGATGCTATCATTATGAGTGAAAGACTTGTAAAAGATGATGTATATACTTCTATTCATATTGAAGAATATGAATCAGAATCTCGTGATACAAAATTAGGACCTGAAGAAATCACACGTGATATTCCGAACGTTGGGGAAGATGCGTTACGTAATCTTGACGAGCGTGGAATCATCCGTATTGGTGCGGAAGTAAAAGATGGCGACCTACTTGTAGGTAAGGTTACACCTAAAGGGGTAACTGAGCTTACGGCAGAAGAACGACTTTTACATGCGATCTTCGGTGAAAAAGCACGTGAGGTTCGTGATACTTCTCTTCGTGTACCACATGGTGGAGAAGGGATTATCCTTGATGTGAAAGTATTTAACCGTGAAGACGGGGATGAATTACCACCAGGTGTAAACCAGCTTGTTCGTGTTTATATCGTTCAAAAACGTAAAATTCACGAAGGCGATAAGATGGCTGGTCGTCACGGAAACAAAGGGGTAATTTCAAGAATTCTTCCGGAAGAAGACATGCCGTTCCTTCCAGATGGAACACCAATCGATATCATGTTAAACCCATTAGGGGTTCCATCACGTATGAACATTGGTCAGGTACTAGAGCTACACTTAGGTATGGCTGCTAGACAACTGGGGATTCATGTTGCGTCACCAGTTTTTGACGGAGCAACTGAAGAAGATGTTTGGGATACGCTAGCAGAAGCTGGAATGTCCCGTGATGCGAAGACAGTATTATACGATGGAAGAACGGGTGAACCGTTTGACAATCGAGTATCTGTTGGTGTGATGTACATGATTAAATTAGCACACATGGTTGACGACAAACTTCATGCTCGTTCAACTGGACCTTATTCTCTTGTTACACAGCAACCACTTGGCGGTAAAGCTCAGTTCGGAGGACAACGTTTCGGTGAGATGGAAGTTTGGGCGCTTGAAGCTTATGGTGCTGCATATACGCTACAAGAAATTCTGACCGTTAAATCAGATGATGTTGTCGGTCGTGTGAAAACATATGAAGCGATAGTTAAGGGTGAAAATGTACCAGAACCTGGTGTCCCTGAATCGTTCAAAGTATTGATCAAAGAACTTCAATCACTTGGTTTAGATGTGAAAATACTTTCCGGTGATGAAGAAGAGATTGAAATGCGTGATTTAGAAGATGAAGAAGAAGCAAGTCAATCAGAGGGAATGTCCCTTGATTCTGACCAAAAAATCGACTCAGAACTAGAGAAAAACGCAGTTGTGAAAGAATAGATAACAATATTCAGCAGAAGTCCATACTCCTGCTGAATATTGTTAAAGCCTTCGGCGGAAGCCACGATTTTTCAAAGGAAGTTTTTCCAGGCATAAGATCAAAGACCAAGTGTGCCACATCCTGTGGCCAACGTCTTTGTGACCCACCTCGTGTGGGCCTGAAAAATCGGGCGCAAATACGCTAAGGTGCATTTGATTGTCATTCAGAGCAAAGGTCAATTAGGATAATCCTGTAGATCAAAAGGGAGGTAGGCCCCTTGCTAGATGTTAATAATTTTGAATACATGAGCATTGGTCTCGCTTCACCCGATAAAATCCGTTCGTGGTCTTTCGGTGAAGTGAAAAAGCCAGAAACAATCAACTATCGTACATTAAAACCAGAAAAAGATGGGTTATTCTGTGAACGAATATTTGGTCCGCAAAAGGACTGGGAATGTCACTGTGGTAAATACAAGCGTGTTCGCTACAAAGGCGTCGTCTGTGACCGATGCGGAGTTGAAGTAACTCGTGCAAAAGTTCGTCGTGAACGTATGGGACATATTGAACTTGCTGCACCTGTATCACATATTTGGTACTTTAAAGGAATTCCAAGCCGAATGGGACTTGTATTAGACATGTCCCCTCGGGCTCTTGAAGAAGTTATTTATTTTGCATCCTATGTAGTAACAGAAACTGGAGATACTCCTCTAGATAAAAAGCAATTGCTTTCTGAAAAGGAATATCGTGCATACCGTGAAAAATACGGAAACACATTCCATGCTGCAATGGGAGCTGAAGCGATTAAAAAGCTTCTTCTTGACATTGATCTAGAAAAAGAAGTCGATGGCCTTAAAGAAGAATTAAAAACTTCTCAAGGACAACGAAGAACTCGTGCAATTAAACGACTAGAGGTACTAGAGGCATTCCGTAATTCAGGAAATGAGCCATCATGGATGATCCTTGATGTACTTCCAGTGATTCCTCCTGAACTACGACCAATGGTTCAGCTTGATGGTGGTCGTTTTGCAACATCAGATTTAAACGATTTATATCGTCGTGTAATTAACCGTAACAATCGCTTAAAACGTCTCTTAGATTTAGGCGCTCCAAGCATAATCGTCCAGAACGAAAAACGTATGCTTCAAGAGGCGGTTGATGCATTGATTGACAATGGACGTCGTGGAAGACCAGTTACGGGTCCGGGAAATCGTCCATTAAAATCACTTTCACATATGTTAAAAGGTAAACAAGGTCGTTTCCGTCAAAACCTATTAGGTAAACGTGTGGACTACTCTGGTCGTTCAGTTATCGTTGTAGGCCCGAACCTTAAGATGTACCAATGTGGTTTACCGAAGGAAATGGCATTGGAATTATTCAAACCATTTGTGATGAAAGAGCTTGTTGAAAAAGGGCTTGCTCATAATATAAAGAGTGCGAAACGTAAAATCGAACGTGTGCAGCCAGAGGTTTGGGATGTCCTCGAATCAGTCATTAAGGAGCATCCGGTTCTCTTAAACCGTGCCCCTACATTGCACCGTTTAGGGATCCAAGCATTCGAACCAACATTAGTTGAAGGACGTGCAATTCGCCTTCACCCACTCGTATGTACTGCCTACAACGCAGACTTCGACGGTGACCAAATGGCGGTACACGTACCACTTTCTTCAGAAGCTCAGGCAGAAGCAAGACTACTAATGTTGGCAGCACAAAACATTCTTAACCCGAAAGATGGAAAACCAGTTGTTACGCCATCACAGGATATGGTATTAGGTAACTATTACCTAACGATGGAACGTCCTGGAGCAGTCGGAGAAGGAATGATTTTCAAGGATACAAATGAAGCTATTCTTGCATATCAAAATGGATATGTGCACCTTCATACAAGAGTTGCGGTACATGCTGGTTCTTTAAAGAATCCAACATTTACTGAAGAGCAAAATAACATGTTGCTAATGACAACAGTAGGTAAGTTAATTTTTAACGAGATTCTTCCTAAATCGTTCCCATATATTAATGAACCTACAAGCACGAACCTAGAAGTGCAAACACCTGAAAAGTATTTCGTTCCTAAGGGTGCAAATGTTAGAGAACTAATTCAAAATCAGGAACAGGTTGATCCATTCAAGAAGAAAATTCTCGGTAATATTATCGCTGAAGTCTTCAAACGTTTTAAAATTACAGAAACCTCAAAAATGCTTGACCGCATGAAGGATCTTGGATTTAAGCATTCAACAAAAGCAGGTATTACCGTTGGTGTAGCTGACATTGTTGTACTAGCTGAAAAAGAAGAAATCTTAGCACAAGCACAAGCGAAGGTAGATAATGTATTAAAACAATTTAGACGTGGTTTAATTACAGAAGAAGAGCGCTATGACCGTGTTATCTCGATCTGGAGTGCTGCAAAAGATACAATTCAAGGTAAGCTAATGGCTTCACTTAATAAGCGCAACCCAATCTTCATGATGAGTGACTCAGGTGCCCGTGGTAACGCATCTAACTTCACTCAGTTAGCTGGTATGCGTGGACTTATGGCGAACCCGGCTGGACGTATTATTGAACTTCCAATTAAATCAAGCTTCCGTGAAGGTTTAACTGTATTAGAGTACTTCATTTCAACTCACGGTGCACGTAAAGGACTTGCGGATACAGCCTTGAAGACAGCTGACTCTGGTTACCTAACAAGACGTTTAGTTGACGTTGCTCAAGACGTAATTGTACGTGAAGACGACTGTGGAACTGACCGCGGGTTACTTGTTAGTGCCATAAAAGAGGGAACAGAAATTATTGAACCTCTAGATGAGCGTCTACATGGGCGTTACGCAAGAAAGAAAATTGTTCACCCCGAAACGAATGAAGTATTAGTTGCAGAAAACGATCTAATTACAGAAGATCTCGCAAAAGTAATTGTTGATGCAGGTGTTGAAGAAGTAACAATTCGCTCCGCATTTACATGTAATACACGCCATGGTGTTTGTAAAAAATGTTATGGACGAAATCTTGCAACAGGATCAGAGGTTGAAGTTGGGGAAGCGGTTGGTATTATCGCTGCGCAATCAATCGGTGAACCAGGAACACAGCTTACAATGCGTACGTTCCACACAGGTGGGGTTGCCGGAGACGACATCACTCAAGGTTTACCTCGTATTCAAGAGCTGTTTGAAGCGAGAAATCCGAAAGGGCAAGCTGTTATTACAGAGATCAATGGTGTAATAACGTCCATTAACGAAGTAAAAGATAGACAGCAGGAAATTGTGATCCAAGGTGAAGTAGAATCACGTTCTTACACTGCACCATACAGTGCTCGTTTGAAAGTTGCTGAAGGCGAGCAGGTTGAAAGTGGTCAGGTACTAACAGAAGGTTCAGTTGATCCGAAGGAATTATTAAAGGTAACAAATACGACTGCTGTACAAGAATACCTATTAAAAGAAGTTCAAAAAGTATATCGTATGCAGGGTGTTGAAATCGGTGATAAACACGTCGAAGTAATGGTTAGACAAATGCTTCGTAAAGTTAGGGTCACTGATGCAGGTGACACAGATGTATTACCAGGTTCACTACTTGATATACATCAGTTCACTGATGCAAATACGAAGGTTTTATTAGAAGGTAAAGCTCCTGCTACAGGTAGACCGGTACTTCTAGGTATTACAAAAGCATCACTAGAAACGGATTCATTCCTATCTGCTGCGTCATTCCAGGAGACAACACGTGTCTTAACAGATGCTGCAATTAAAGGAAAACGTGATGAGTTACTAGGATTAAAAGAAAATGTAATTATTGGTAAGCTTATTCCTGCAGGTACTGGTATGAATCGCTATCGTCGAGCAGAACCAGTAGTTGTAGAGGAACAAGAGGATCCAGTAGGTGTTGAATAAAGGTTAGAAGAGCATATCTAAGATATTGGATGTCTACTACGAGCAAAATAATTTTTATTTACTTGTAGTTGACATCCTTCTCTTAGGGTGTTAATATATCTAAGGTGCTCCTTAAACCTGTTACTTTGGAGGATATATTATATGTCTTATGAAAAAGTATCACAGGCAAAGAAGATTATCATTGGTACAAAGCAAGCAGTAAAAGCAATACAAGCCGATGAAGTATCAGAGATTGTTGTGGCAGAAGATGCCGATCGCCGTGTAATCAACAAAGTATTACAACTGGCTGAGGAACAACATATTCCGATATCAAAGGTAGATTCGATGAAGAAGCTTGGGAAGGCTTGTGGAATCGAAGTAGGAGCTTCTGCTGTGGCGATTATTAATTAAAAACTGTTTTTGTGGAGAAAAGATTCTACAAAGACGTTGTTTTTTGTAAAAAAATGAACCACCTGGATATGTGGTCTTGACGAAAATAGAAGGGAGGAAACAAATAATGCCTACAATTAACCAATTAATTCGTAAGGGTCGTGAATCTAAAGTTCAAAATTCAGACTCTCCAGCGTTAAATAAAGGTTATAACAGCTTCAAAAAGTCACAAACTAATACTACTTCACCTCAAAAGCGTGGTGTTTGTACTCGTGTTGGTACTATGACTCCTAAGAAGCCGAACTCAGCGCTTCGTAAGTATGCTCGTGTACGTTTAACAAACGGAATTGAGGTTACTGCTTACATCCCAGGAATTGGTCACAACTTACAAGAGCACAGTGTTGTACTGATTCGTGGTGGACGTGTTAAGGACTTACCAGGGGTACGTTATCACATCGTTCGTGGTGCGCTTGATACTGCTGGTGTTACTAACCGTGCGCAAAGTCGTTCTAAATACGGTACTAAGAGACCAAAAGCAGCTAAGAAATAATAGACTAACATATTTAAGACTGAAAGGAGGAAATATCAATGCCTCGTAAAGGACCTGTTGCTAAAAGAGATGTATTACCAGATCCGATTTACAATTCAAAGCTTGTGACTCGTTTAATCAACAAAATGATGGTTGATGGAAAAAGAGGTAAATCTCAAGCGATTTTATATAATGCGTTTGAATTAGTTCAACAACGTTCAGGTAAAGATGCGATGGAAGTGTTTGAACAAGCAATCAAAAACATCATGCCTGTCCTAGAAGTAAAAGCACGTCGTGTAGGTGGTGCAAACTATCAAGTTCCTGTTGAAGTTCGCCCAGACCGTCGTACTACTTTAGGTTTACGTTGGTTAGTAAACTATTCTCGTCTTCGTGGTGAAAAAACGATGGAAGAGCGTTTAGCTAACGAAATCCTAGATGCAGCTAATAACTCTGGTGCATCTGTTAAAAAGCGTGAAGATACTCACAAAATGGCAGAAGCAAACAAAGCATTTGCTCACTACCGTTGGTAAAATAAGAGCTCTGTTAAGTAGATTAACAGAGCCATTACTACAATAAAAATCATACTTACTCATAGGAAGGAGAAAGACCCGAATGGCAAGAGAGTTCTCCTTAGAAAAGACTCGTAATATCGGTATCATGGCTCACATCGATGCTGGTAAAACAACAACTACTGAGCGTATCCTTTATTACACTGGTAAAATTCACAAACTCGGTGAAACTCACGAGGGTGCGTCACAAATGGACTGGATGGAGCAAGAACAAGAGCGTGGTATCACGATTACTTCTGCTGCAACAACTGCGTCATGGAAGGAACACCGCGTTAACATCATTGACACACCAGGACACGTAGACTTCACAGTTGAAGTTGAACGTTCACTTCGTGTTCTAGATGGTGCTGTAACTGTTCTAGATGCACAATCTGGAGTTGAGCCACAAACTGAAACAGTTTGGCGACAAGCTACAACTTATGGAGTTCCACGAGCTGTATTCGTAAACAAAATGGACAAGATTGGTGCTGACTTCTTATATTCCGTTGGTACACTTCATGACCGCTTGCAAGCGAATGCACACCCAATTCAACTACCAATTGGTGCGGAAGATCAATTCCGAGGTATTATTGACCTCGTTGAAATGAATGCAACATTCTATGGTAATGACTTAGGAACTGATGTTGAAGTGGGAGAAATTCCTGAAGAATATCAAGACCAAGCAAATGAATACCGTGAAAAGCTTGTAGAAGCTGTAGCGGAATTAGATGAAGACTTGATGGAAAGATACCTTGGTGGAGAAGAAATCTCTAACGAGGAATTAAAAAAAGCAATTCGTACAGCTACACTTAAGGTAGAATTCTACCCTGTAATGTGCGGTACTGCATTCAAGAACAAAGGTGTTCAAAAAATGCTTGATGCCGTTATCGACTATCTTCCAGCTCCAACAGATGTTGCATCAATTGCTGGTCATGATGCAGATACAGGAGAAGATATCGAACGTCATTCAGACGACAGCGAGCCGTTTTCAGCTCTTGCGTTTAAAGTAATGACAGATCCTTATGTTGGTAAATTAACATTCTTCCGTGTATATTCAGGGACATTAAATTCTGGATCATACGTGAAAAACTCAACTAAAGGAAAGCGTGAGCGTATTGGACGTATCCTTCAAATGCATGCGAACCACCGTGAGGAAATCTCAACTGTATATGCCGGTGACATCGCTGCGGCTGTTGGATTGAAAGATACGGCAACTGGTGATACTTTATGTGATGAAAAAGATAATGTAATTCTTGAATCCATGACATTCCCAGAGCCAGTTATTCAACTTTCTGTTGAGCCTAAATCAAAAGCTGACCAAGACAAAATGTCTACAGCTTTACAAAAGCTTCAAGAAGAAGATCCAACATTCAGAGCGCACACTGACCCAGAAACAGGTCAAACGATTATTGCTGGTATGGGTGAGTTACACTTAGACGTCCTAGTAGATCGTATGAAACGTGAGTTCAAAGTAGAAGCAAATGTTGGTGCTCCACAAGTTGCGTACCGTGAAACTTTCCGCCAATCTGCACAGGTTGAAGGTAAATTCGCTCGTCAATCTGGTGGACGCGGACAATACGGACACGTTTGGATCGAATTCTCACCAAACGAAGAAGGAAAAGGCTTCGAATTCGAAAACGGGATTGTTGGTGGGGTAGTTCCACGTGAATACATTCCTGCTGTACAAGCTGGTCTAGAAGACGCTCTTGATAGAGGGGTTTTAGCTGGCTATCCATTAGTTGACATCAAAGCAAGACTATATGATGGTTCATACCATGATGTTGACTCAAGTGAAATGGCGTTTAAGATTGCCGCTTCTATGGCACTTAAAAACGCAGCATCAAAATGTCAACCAGTTATCCTTGAGCCTGTAATGAAGGTTGAAGTTGTTATTCCTGAAGAATACATGGGCGACATTATGGGTGGTATCACTTCTCGTCGTGGACGCGTTGAAGGTATGGATGCTCGTGGTAATGCACAAGTAGTACGTTCGATGGTTCCACTATCTGAAATGTTTGGTTATGCTACTTCTTTACGTTCTAACACACAAGGTCGTGGGGTATTCACAATGCACTTCGATCACTATGAAGAAGTTCCAAAATCAATTTCTGAAGAAATTATCAAAAAAAATAAAGGCGAATAATTGATTTTCACCTTTACATCAAGTATAACTACTTATGTAGGCCTTGAAAGTGGGGACGACCCCACTTTCGGGATATCATACTTAAAAATATAAAATAACAAATACTTAAGGAGGCTTTTCAAATGGGAAAAGAGAAATTTGACCGTTCGAAACCACATGCTAATATTGGTACAATTGGACACGTTGACCATGGTAAAACTACTTTAACAGCTGCTATCACTACTGTTCTTGCTAAAAGAAGCGGTAAAGGTGCAGCAATGGGCTATGACCAAATTGATGGTGCGCCTGAAGAGCGTGAGCGTGGAATCACAATCTCAACTTCACACGTTGAGTACGAAACTGACAACCGTCACTATGCACACGTTGACTGCCCAGGACATGCTGACTACGTTAAGAACATGATCACTGGTGCTGCTCAAATGGACGGTGGTATCTTAGTAGTATCTGCTGCTGATGGCCCAATGCCACAAACTCGTGAGCACATCCTTCTTTCTCGTCAAGTAGGTGTTCCTTACCTAGTTGTATTCATGAACAAATGTGACATGGTAGACGACGAAGAATTATTAGAATTAGTAGAAATGGAAGTTCGTGACCTTCTTTCTGAATACGAATTCCCTGGTGACGATGTACCAGTAATCAAAGGTTCTGCTCTTAAAGCTCTAGAAGGTGAAGCTGAGTGGGAAGAAAAAGTTCTTGAATTAATGGCTGCTGTAGATGAGTACGTTCCAACTCCTGCACGCGACACTGAAAAACCATTCATGATGCCAGTTGAGGACGTATTCTCAATTACAGGTCGTGGTACAGTTGCTACAGGTCGTGTTGAGCGTGGACAAGTTAAAGTTGGTGAGGTTGTTGAAATCATTGGTTTAACTGAAGAACCAAAATCAACTACTGTAACAGGTGTTGAAATGTTCCGTAAGCTTCTTGATTTTGCTGAAGCTGGTGACAACATTGGTGCACTACTTCGTGGTGTTTCACGTGAAGACATCCAACGTGGTCAAGTACTTGCTAAGCCAGGTACAATCAAGCAACACACAAAGTTTAAAGCTGAAGTTTACGTTTTATCAAAAGAAGAAGGTGGACGTCACACTCCATTCTTCTCAAATTACCGCCCACAATTCTACTTCCGTACAACTGATGTAACTGGAATTTGTAACCTTCCAGAAGGAGTAGAAATGGTAATGCCTGGTGACAACATCGAAATGACTGTTGAGCTTATCGCTCCAGTTGCAATCGAAGAAGGAACTAAGTTCTCAATTCGTGAAGGTGGACGTACAGTAGGCGCTGGCGTTGTTGCTACAATCACTGAGTAATAACAATAGATCTTTAAAAACAGGCGGGCGATCCGCCTGTTTTTTTGTACAGTTTCTTCTATATGTAAGAAGGACAATTCATTTCCAAAATCTAACGCAAAAATATATTGGTTCTTTTGTTGAAATGTGCATTCATGGTGTGTATAATTGAAAAAGTGCGAAGGACATGCATAAAACGAAGAATTATGTTGCATTTCGTATTTGATTTCTATATAATAGACAATGTTGGTCTTTGACTGCGATGATGTGGAAGGTTGCTGATACACCCGGCCGCTTTGCCATGGCGCGTGTAAGGAAATTTCCACGGAGAAGGTCTATTTTAAAAGTAGGCGAAAAAGGAGGGAAAGTAATGGCAAAACAAAAAATTCGTATTCGTTTAAAAGCATATGATCACAGAATTCTTGATCAATCTGCAGAGAAAATCGTAGAGACAGCAAAACGATCTGGGGCGGCAGTTTCTGGTCCAATCCCACTTCCAACTGAGAAGTCTGTATATACGATTCTTCGTGCTGTACACAAATACAAGGACTCTCGTGAACAATTTGAAATGCGTACACACAAACGCTTAATCGATATCATTAACCCAACACCACAAACTGTTGATTCATTAATGCGTTTAGATCTACCATCTGGTGTTGACATTGAAATAAAACTTTAATTTTAAAATGAAATAAATTGTAAATATTATAGGAGGTGTGACTAATGACCAAAGGAATCTTAGGAAGAAAAGTTGGTATGACTCAAGTGTTCGTAGGTAACGGTGAGCTTATTCCTGTAACAGTAATCGAAGCTGCTCCGAACGTAGTTCTTCAAAAAAAATCAGTTGAAACTGATGGATATGAAGCTGTTCAAATCGGTTTCGAAGACAAGAGAGAAAAGCTTGCAAACAAACCTGAAAAGGGTCATGCATCAAAAGCAAACACTGCACCTAAGCGCTTCGTTCGCGAATTACGCGGAGTAAACTTAGATGTGTATGAAGTTGGTCAGGAAGTCAAAGTTGATATCTTCGCTGAAGGAGATATCGTAGATGTAACTGGAAAATCAAAAGGTAAAGGATTCCAAGGTGCAATTAAGCGCCACGGACAATCTCGCGGACCTATGTCTCACGGTTCACGTTATCACCGTCGTCCTGGTTCTATGGGACCTGTAGCTCCAAACCGTGTATTCAAAAACAAACTTCTACCTGGTCGTATGGGTGGAGAACGTATCACAGTACAAAACTTAGAGATCGTGAAAGTAGATACAGAACGTAATCTTCTTCTAGTAAAAGGTAATGTACCTGGTCCGAGAAAATCTGTTATTACAGTAAAAAGTGCTGTTAAAGTAAAGTAACTTACTAGGAAAGGAGGACATTTGAATGCCTAAAGTATCATTGTATAACCAAACAGGTTCAACTGTTGGAGAAATCGAATTAAATGAGTCTGTATTCGGTGTTGAGCCAAATCAACAAGTATTATTCGATGCAGTAATCATGCAGAGAGCTTCCTTACGTCAAGGAACTCACAAAACTAAAATTCGTTCTGAAGTAGCAGGCGGAGGACGTAAACCGTGGCGTCAAAAGGGTACTGGTCGTGCTCGTCAAGGTTCAATTCGTTCACCACAATGGCGTGGCGGTGGAACAGTATTTGGTCCAACTCCAAGAAGCTACAGCTACAAATTACCTAAAAAAGTACGCCGTTTAGCAATCAAATCAGCATTATCAACTAAGGTATTAGAGGAAAATATTCTAGTATTAGAAAATCTAGTGTTAGATACTCCTAAAACAAAAGACATGGTTGCGGTACTGAAAGGATTAAACGTGGATCGTAAAGCGTTAATCGTAACTGCAGACGTAAATGAAGCAGTTGAACTTTCAGCTCGTAATATTCCTGGAGTAACTGTTGTTGCTGCAAATGGAGTAAGTGTTCTTGATGTTCTTAACCATGATAAGCTTGTGATTACTAAAGCTGCGGTGGAAAAAGTAGAGGAGGTGCTCGCATAATGAAAGATCCTCGTGATATTATTAAGAGCCCCGTTATTACTGAACGTTCATCAGACCTAATGGCTGAAAAAAAATACACTTTTGAAGTTGACGTGAAATCTAATAAAACTGAAGTGAAAGATGCTATTGAGCAGATCTTTGGTGTGAAGGTTGAAAAAGTTAACATTATGAACTACAAAGGTAAGTTCAAACGTGTAGGACGTTACAGTGGATACACAAATCGTCGCAGAAAAGCAATCGTTAAACTAACTGAAGACAGCAAAGAAATCGAATTCTTTGAAGTCTAATTTTATAGAGAAGGAGGGAAATAGAGATGGCGATTAAACATTACAAACCAACCTCTAATGGTCGTCGTGGAATGACAAGTCTAGATTTCGCTGAAATCACAACTGACAGACCAGAAAAGTCATTACTAGCGCCTATACACAGAAAAGGTGGTCGTAATAACCAAGGTAAAATAACTGTACGTCATCAAGCTGGCGGTCACAAACGTCAATACCGTGTAATTGACTTCAAACGTGAAAAAGATGGTATACCAGGACGCGTTGCTACAATCGAGTATGATCCAAACCGTTCAGCAAATATTGCATTAATTAACTATGTTGATGGAGAAAAACGTTACATTCTAGCTCCTAAGAACCTAAAAGTAGGTATGGAGGTAGTATCAGGTCCTGAAGCTGATATTAAACTAGGTAACGCACTTCCATTAGCGAACATTCCAGTAGGTACAGTAGTACACAACATCGAATTAAAACCTGGTAAAGGTGGTCAGTTAATTCGTTCAGCTGGTACTTCTGCACAAGTACTTGGTAAAGAAGGTAAATACGTTCTTGTTCGTTTAAATTCAGGTGAAGTTCGCATGATCCTAGCTACTTGCCGCGCTACTATAGGTCAAGTTGGTAACGAACAACACGAACTTGTTACCATTGGTAAAGCAGGTCGTTCACGCTGGTTAGGTAAACGTCCTACAGTTCGTGGATCTGTTATGAACCCTAACGATCACCCACACGGTGGTGGTGAAGGTAAAGCACCTATCGGACGTAAGTCTCCTATGACTCCATGGGGCAAACCAACTCTTGGATTCAAGACTCGTAAGAAGAAAAACAAATCAGATAAATTTATTGTACGTCGACGTAAAAAATAACGGGATTGTGCTACGGTTCAGTGGAACCGTAGGTCAATCACGAAGGGAGGTTCACTTATGGGACGCAGTTTGAAAAAAGGACCTTTTGTAGATGATCACTTATTGAAAAAGGTTGAAAATCAAAACGAATCTGAGAAGAAACAAGTTGTTAAAACTTGGTCACGTCGTTCAACGATTTTCCCTCAATTCATCGGTAATACAATCGCGGTATATGATGGTCGTAAACATGTACCAGTCTATGTTACTGAAGATATGGTAGGTCACAAACTTGGTGAATTCGCACCAACTCGTACTTACAAAGGCCACGCAAGTGACGATAAGAAAACAAGACGTTAATGAGAGGAGGATTATCTATGCAAGCTAAAGCTGTTGCGAGAACAGTTCGTATTGCTCCTCGTAAGGTTCGTTTAGTAGCTGATTTAATTCGAGGTAAGCAAGTAGGTGAAGCAATCGCAATCCTACGTCATACACCAAAGGCTGCTTCTCCTGTAGTAGAAAAAGTATTAAATTCTGCGATTGCGAATGCAGAGCATAACTACGAAATGGACGCTAATAACCTAGTTATTACTGAAGCATATGTGAATGAAGGTCCAACATTAAAGAGATTCCGTCCGAGAGCTATGGGACGTGCAAGTCAAATTAACAAACGCACTAGCCACATTACAATCGTGGTATCAGAAAAGAAGGAGGGATAAGTAGTGGGTCAAAAAGTTAATCCAATTGGAATGCGTGTTGGTATTATCCGTGATTGGGAATCCAAATGGTACGCAGGAAAAGACTATGCAGATTTATTACACGAAGACATTAGAGTACGCGAATACATCTCAAAACGTTTAAGTGATGCTTCTGTTTCTAAAATTGAGATCGAACGTGCGGCTAACCGTATTAACGTTACTGTCCATACTGCTAAACCAGGTATGGTAATTGGTAAAGGTGGTACAGAAGTTGAAGCACTTCGTAAAGCTTTAAACCAATTAACAGGTAAGAGAGTTCACATCAATATCCTTGAAATCAAAAGAGCAGATATGGATGCAACTCTAGTAGCTGAAAATATTGCTCGTCAATTAGAAAACCGTGTTTCTTTCCGTCGTGCTCAGAAACAAGCTATTCAACGCACTATGCGTGCAGGCGCTCAAGGTATCAAAACTCAAACTTCAGGTCGTCTAGGTGGAGCTGATATCGCTCGTGCTGAACACTATAGTGAAGGAACAGTTCCACTTCACACTCTTCGTGCAGACATCGATTACGGTACTGCTGAAGCTGATACGACTTATGGAAAAATTGGTGTGAAAGTATGGATCTATCGTGGAGAGGTCCTTCCTACGAAGAAGAAAACTCAGGAAGGAGGAAAATAATATGTTATTACCAAAACGTGTGAAATACCGCAGAGAACACCGTGGAAAAATGCGTGGTCAAGCAAAAGGTGGTACTGAAGTACACTTTGGTGAGTACGGTTTACAAGCTCAAGATGCTTCTTGGATCACAAACCGTCAAATCGAAGCTGCTCGTATCGCGATGACACGTTACATGAAACGTGGCGGTAAAGTTTGGATTAAAATTTTCCCATCTAAGCCTTATACATCAAAACCTTTAGAGGTACGTATGGGTTCCGGTAAAGGTGCTCCTGAAGGATGGGTTGCAGTTGTTAAACCCGGAAAAATTTTATTTGAAATTGCTGGTGTATCTGAAGAGGTCGCTCGTGAAGCACTTCGCCTAGCAGCTCATAAGCTACCAGTAAAAACTAAGTTCGTAAAACGTGAAGAAATTGGTGGTGAATCAAATGAAAGCTAATGAAATTCGTGACCTTACCACTGCCGAAATAGAACAAAAAGTAAAATCATTAAAAGAAGAGTTATTTAACCTTCGCTTTCAACTAGCTACTGGTCAACTTGAGAATACTGCACGTATTCGTGAAGTTCGTAAATCGATCGCTCGTATGAAAACAGTAGTCCGCGAAAGAGAAATCGGTCGTAAATAATCGATAACCAGGAAGGAGGTCTACGATAGTGAGTGAACGTAACCAACGCAAGGTCTACACAGGACGTGTTGTATCTGACAAAATGGATAAAACAGTTACAGTTCTTGTAGAAACTTATAAGAAACATTCTCTTTACGGTAAACGCGTAAAGTATTCAAAGAAATTTAAAGCGCATGATGAAAACAATGTTGCAAAAACTGGCGACATCGTTAGAATTATGGAGACTCGCCCATTATCTGCTACGAAACGCTTCCGTCTTGTTGAAGTGGTAGAAAAGGCAGTTATTATCTAATAATATATTGTTCGGATCAATCAATAATCCGAAGGGAGGTTTCATGAATGATTCAACAAGAAACTCGTTTGAAAGTTGCTGACAACTCAGGAGCACGTGAAGTACTAACTATTAAAGTATTAGGTGGTTCTGGTCGTAAAACAGCAAATATTGGTGATGTTATTGTATGTACAGTAAAACAAGCAACACCAGGTGGCGTTGTTAAAAAAGGTGACGTAGTTAAAGCTGTAATCGTACGTACGAAGAGTGGAGCACGTCGTAACGACGGAACTTACATCCGTTTTGATGAAAATGCTTGTGTTATAATCCGTGACGACAAGAGTCCACGTGGAACTCGTATCTTCGGACCAGTAGCACGTGAATTACGTGATAGTAACTTTATGAAAATTGTTTCACTAGCTCCAGAAGTATTATAATTCGAAATCGATTGGCCTTTAAGGAGGTGCGAACTAGATGCATGTGAAAAAAGGTGACAAGGTACAGGTTCTTTCAGGGAAAGATAAAGGTAAACAAGGTGTGATCCTTGAAAGCTTTCCAAAGAAAGACCGTGTAATTGTAGAAGGCGTTAATATTGTAAAGAAACACTCAAAACCGTCTCAAGAGAATCCACAAGGTGGTATCATTAGCCAAGAGGCACCTATTCATGTATCAAATGTAATGCCATTAGATCCTAAATCTGGTAACCCAACACGTGTTGGATACAAAGAAGTTAATGGCAAAAAGGTACGTGTAGCAAAAAAATCTGGTGAAGTTTTAGATAAATAGTAAACGAAGAAAGGAGGTATTTACATGAACCGCCTAAAAGAAAAGTTCCAAAAAGAAATTACACCTGCTCTAGTGAGCAAGTTTAACTATAAGTCTGTTATGCAGGTTCCAAAAGTAGACAAAATCGTGATCAACATGGGTGTTGGTGACGCTGTTCAAAACTCTAAAGTACTAGACAACGCAGTAGAGGAATTAGCTGCTCTTAGTGGTCAAAAGCCAGTTGTTACTAAGGCTAAGAATTCAATCGCTGGATTCCGTCTTCGTGAAGGAATGCCGATCGGTGCGAAAGTTACACTACGCGGAGAGCGTATGTATCAATTCTTAGATAAGCTTGTTTCTATCTCACTACCACGTGTACGTGACTTCCGTGGTGTATCAAAGAAATCATTTGATGGCCGTGGTAACTACACTTTAGGTGTTAAAGAACAATTAATTTTCCCTGAAATTGATTACGATAAAGTAAGTAAAGTTCGTGGTATGGATATCGTTATCGTAACTACTGCAAATACTGACGAAGAAGCTCGTGAGTTATTAACAGCGTTCGGTATGCCGTTCCAAAAGTAAAGGAGGCGAAAACGTGGCTAAAAAATCAATGATTGCGAAACAAAAACGCACACAGAAATTTAAAGTACAAGAGTACACTCGTTGCGAACGTTGTGGCCGTCCACACTCTGTATTACGTAAATTTAAATTATGCCGTATTTGTTTCCGTGAACTAGCTTATAAGGGTCAAATTCCTGGTGTAAAAAAAGCAAGTTGGTAAACCCCGAATTGGGAAGGAGGTAAAAATACTATGGTGATGACAGATCCAATTGCAGATATGCTTACTCGCATCCGTAATGCGAACATGGTTCGTCATGAAAAACTTGAAATCCCTGCATCAAATATCAAAAGGGAAATCGCTGAAATCTTAAAGCGTGAAGGTTTCGTTCGTGACGTTGAATTTATTGAAGATGACAAACAAGGTATTATCCGTATCTTCTTAAAATACGGTGCTAACAATGAGCGCGTAATAACAGGTCTTAAACGTATTAGTAAGCCTGGTCTACGTGTATATGCAAAATCTAACGAAGTACCACGTGTGTTAAACGGTTTAGGAATCGCGATCGTTTCAACTTCACAAGGTGTAATAACTGATAAAGAAGCTCGTCAAAAGCAAGCCGGCGGAGAAGTATTAGCTTACGTTTGGTAATAGCTTGATAAGAATGGAGGTGTAGTACATGTCACGTATTGGTAAAAAACCAATCGAAATACCATCTGGTGTTACTGTAACTTTCAACGGTAATACTGTTACTGTAAAAGGACCAAAAGGCGAATTAACTCGTACTTTCCATCCTGATATGCAAATCAATGTTGAAGACAACGTAATCAGCGTTGCTCGTCCAACTGAAAATAAAGAACACCGTGCACTTCACGGTACAACACGTAGTCTACTTGGAAACATGGTTGAAGGTGTATCCAAAGGTTTTGAAAGAGGCTTAGAGCTAATCGGGGTCGGATACCGTGCTACTAAAGCTGGAAACAAGCTTGTATTAAACGTTGGATATTCTCATCCAGTAGAAATCGTTCCAGAGACAGGCGTTGAAATCGATGTTCCATCTAACACAAAGATTGTTGTTAAAGGTATCGACAAAGAACGTGTTGGAGCGTTAGCTGCTAATATTCGTGGTGTACGTCCGCCTGAGCCTTATAAAGGAAAAGGTATTCGCTACGAAGGTGAATTTGTTCGTCGTAAAGAAGGTAAAACTGCGAAGTAAGCCTTTTTAGGTAAAAGAAAGGAGAGACGTAAATGATTACGAAACAGGATAAAAATGCAGTTCGTAGAAAAAGACATGCTCGTGTTCGTTCTCGTGTTTCAGGAACTGCTGCTCGTCCTCGCTTAAATGTGTTTCGTTCAAACAAACACATTTACGCTCAATTAATCGATGATGTTAACTCAGTAACAATCGCAAGTGCTTCTACAATGGATAAAGAACTTACTGTTGATGCTGGTGCTAACGTTGATGCTGCAACAAAAGTTGGAGAACTAGTTGCTAAGCGTGGTATCGAAAAAGGAATCAAAGAGGTAGTATTCGACCGCGGTGGTTACTTATATCACGGACGTGTTAAAGCACTAGCAGAAGCTGCTCGTGAAGCTGGATTACAATTTTAATAAAAAAGGAGGGACATTATAGATGCGTCGCATTGATCCAAATAAATTAGAACTTGAAGAACGCGTAGTTACCGTTAACCGTGTTGCTAAGGTTGTAAAAGGTGGACGTCGTTTCCGCTTTGCAGCATTAGTAGTAGTTGGTGATAAGAACGGACATGTTGGTTTTGGAACTGGTAAAGCACAAGAAGTTCCAGATGCAATTCGTAAAGCAATTGAAGATGCTAAAAAGAACCTAATCTCTGTACCGATGGTTGGAACAACAGTTCCTCACCAAGTAATTGGTCAATTTGGAGCAGGTGAAGTTTTACTAAAGCCTGCATCTGAAGGTACTGGAGTTATCGCTGGTGGTCCAGTTCGTGCGGTATTAGAACTTGCTGGTATCGGTGATATCCTTTCTAAATCATTAGGAACGAACACTCCAGTAAATATGATTCGCGCTACAATTGAAGGCTTAAGTCAATTAAAGCGTGCTGAAGAAGTAGCTAAGTTACGTGGTAAATCAGTAGAAGAACTGTTAGGATAGGAGGGAAACCACAATGTCAAAGAAATTAGAAATCACCCTCACTCGCAGTGTCATTGGACGTCCTGAAGACCAACGTGTAACTGTTCGTACTCTTGGATTGAAAAAATTACATCAAAGTGTTGTTCATGATGATAATGCTGCGATTCGCGGTATGATTAATAAAGTTGCTCACCTAGTTACGGTTAAAGAACAATAATTGAATTTTTTTCTGAAATAAGGAGGTGCCCAAATGAAACTTCATGAATTACAACCGGCTGAAGGATCCCGTAAAACACGTAATCGTGTAGGACGTGGAACTGGTTCAGGTAATGGTAAAACTTCTGGTAAAGGTCATAAAGGTCAAAATGCGCGTTCTGGTGGCGGTGTGCGTCCTGGATTTGAAGGTGGTCAAACTCCTTTATTCCAACGACTACCAAAACGTGGATTCACAAACATCAATCGCAAAGACTTTACGATTGTTAACCTAGAAACATTAAATCGTTTTGAAGACGGAACAGAAGTAACACCTGAACTTCTAATTGAAACTGGTGTTGTAAGTAAAGTGAATGCTGGAATTAAGATCCTTGGTAAAGGTACTCTTGATAAAAAGCTAACAGTCAGAGCTCACAAATTCTCCTCTACTGCTCAACAAGCGATTGAAGCTGCTGGCGGAACTACTGAGGTGATTTAATGTTTCAAACAATCTCCAATTTTATGCGCGTTGGTGATATAAGAAACAAAATTATATTCACCTTACTTATGTTAGTAGTATTTCGAATCGGCACCTTTATTCCAGTACCAAATGTAAATGCTGAAGTGTTGAAAGCGACTGATAGCAATACAGCGTTCGGCCTTTTAAATACATTTGGTGGTGGAGCATTGTTTAACTTCTCAATCCTTGCGATGGGTATCATGCCTTACATTACTGCTTCAATTATCATTCAATTGTTGCAAATGGACGTTGTTCCTAAATTTACGGAATGGTCTAAGCAAGGGGAAGTTGGACGTCGTAAATTAGCACAATTTACTCGCTATGGAACGATCGTGCTTGGGTTTATCCAAGCAATCGGTATGTCAATCGGATTTAACAATATGTCAAACGGGATGTTAATTGAGAATCCAAGCATCGGAACGTACTTATTAATAGCTGTTGTGTTAACTGCTGGTACTGCATTTTTAATGTGGTTAGGTGAACAAATTACAGCGAAGGGCGTTGGAAACGGAATTTCAGTTATCATTTTCGCTGGTATTGTTGCCGCTATTCCTACAGCTGTAAATCAATATTATATACAACAGTTCGAAGGTGCTGGAGACCAATTATTCCTAAGCATAATCACTGTTGTTCTACTGCTTATTGCTATTATAGCTGTCGTTGTCGGTGTTATTTTTGTACAACAAGCTTTACGTAAAATTCCAATTCAATATGCAAAGCGCTTAGCTGCTAATAGCCCGGTTGGAGGACACTCCTCACATTTACCATTAAAAGTAAATGCGGCTGGTGTTATTCCTGTAATCTTTGCAGTTTCCTTCATTATTACACCACCAACGATTGCATCGTTCTTCGGTCCTAATGCGGTAACTGAATGGATTCAAAAATATTTTGATTATACTCAACCAATTGGGATGATCATATATATCGCGCTAATCATTGCTTTCTCATATTTCTACACATTTGTTCAAGTTAATCCTGAGCAGATGGCAGAGAATTTGAAAAAGCAAGGCGGCTACATTCCAGGGATTCGCCCAGGAAGAAACACGCAAGAATATGTAACAAAAATTCTGTATCGCTTAACTTTTGTTGGTTCTATTTTCTTAGCAGCAATTTCTGTTCTTCCTGTATTCTTTATAAATTTTGCGAATTTACCTGAATCTTTACAAATTGGTGGAACTAGCTTGCTCATCGTTGTAGGTGTTGCACTTGAGACAATGAAGCAGCTTGAAAGTCAGCTTGTAAAACGTCATTATAAAGGATTTATCAAATAAGGTTCTGGGAATGTTTTTCCCAGCACCTCTAAGATAAGAGGCTGAGGGGGCAAATCACTTGAACTTAGTATTAATGGGGCTTCCGGGTGCTGGTAAAGGCACTCAAGCTGAAAGAATCGTAGAAAAGTACAATATCCCTCATATCTCAACAGGAGATATGTTCCGTGCTGCAATAAAAGATGGAACAGAACTAGGACTTCAAGCAAAGTCTTTTATGGATAAAGGTGAGCTTGTTCCTGATGAAGTTACGATCGGAATTGTCCGTGAGCGATTAAGCAAGGACGATTGCAACCAAGGATTTTTACTTGATGGATTTCCACGTACCGTTCCACAAGCAGAAGCACTTGAAGCAATCCTTACTGAACTCGAAAAAAAGATCGACTATGTAATTAACATAGAAGTTGACTCGAAAGATTTACTTGAGAGATTAACAGGTCGACGAATCTGTAAGGAATGTGGCTCAACTTACCACTTAGTATTCAACCCACCTAGTCAGGAAGGGACATGCGATAAATGTGGTGGAGAACTTTATCAACGTGCCGATGATAATGCGGAAACAGTTGGAACTCGTCTACAGGTAAATATCGAGCAATCTAAGCCACTTCTTGACTTTTATCAGGAAAAAGGCTATCTTCGCAATATCGATGGACAACAAGAAATAAACAAAGTTTTTGGTGATGTAGAGGAGCTCCTTGGGGGATTACAATAGATGATTATTTGCAAGTCTCCAAGAGAGATTGAGATTATGCGCGAAGCTGGTAAGATCGTTGCATTAACACACCAAGAATTACAAAAATATATTACTCCAGGGATTTCAACGAGAGAACTGGATACAATTGCTGAAAAGTTTATTCGTGGATATGATGCAAATCCTTCTTTTAAAGGGTATAATGGTTTTCGCGGTAGTATCTGTACTTCTGTTAACGAAGAGCTAGTACACGGTATCCCAGGTGATCGCGTCTTACAAGATGGAGATATTATTAGTATCGATATCGGCGCCGAGTACAAGGGCTATCATGGTGACTCAGCTTGGACTTATCCTGTAGGTACGATTTCACCAGAAAATCAAAAACTACTTGAAGTTACAAAAGAATGCCTTTATCGAGGATTAGAAGAAGCAAAGCCTGGTGTGCGTCTTTCAAATATTTCTCATGCAATTCAAGTTTATGTCGAGTCAAATGATTTTTCGATTGTTCGGGAATATGTTGGTCACGGTGTAGGCAAAGAATTACATGAGGAACCACAAATTCCACATTACGGTCCTCCTAATAAAGGACCACGTTTAAAACCAGGAATGGTACTTGCCGTTGAACCGATGGTAAATGCAGGTAGTCGATACGTGAAGACGTTAGCAGATAACTGGACTGTTGTAACAGTCGATGGCAAAACGTGTGCTCATTTTGAACATACGATTGCTATTACAGAAACAGGGTATGAGATCTTAACAAAATTGTAAGGCACAAACCCTATTCATGAGAATAACATTCATCTAATTTTTGATTACGTATCTCCGGAAGTTCAGAGCAGTATTAAGAAAACTGGTCGATGGCAAACGTAAAGGAAGTCATGAGTGTACCGAAGTTTGTCAATGAGCAAGTTACTGATTTGAAGAAGGGAGAACATTCCAATGGCGAAAGACGATGTAATTGAAGTTGAAGGTACTGTTGCAGAAACATTACCTAATGCAATGTTTAAAGTTGAATTAGAGAATGGTCATACTGTTTTGGCCCATGTTTCTGGTAAAATTCGCATGCACTTTATTCGTATTTTACCTGGAGACAAGGTTACGGTTGAATTATCACCTTATGACTTGACTCGCGGTAGAATTACGTACCGTTTTAAATAAATGCGCTCCGAACTATCAAGGAGGTTTGAAAAATGAAAGTGAGACCATCAGTAAAACCTATCTGCGAAAAGTGTAAAGTTATTCGTAGAAAAGGTAAAGTAATGGTAATTTGTGAAAACCCAAAACATAAACAAAAACAAGGCTAATAAATAAGGAGGTGTACGTCTAAATGGCACGTATTGCTGGTGTTGATATTCCACGTGAAAAACGTGTGGTTATATCTTTAACATATATTTTTGGAATCGGACGTCCAACTGCACAGAAAGTCCTAGCAGAAGCTGGTGTTTCTGAAGATACACGAGTTCGTGATCTTACAGAAGACGAATTAAACAAGATTCGTGAAATCGTTGACCGTTACAAAGTAGAAGGTGACCTTCGTCGTGAAGTTTCACTTAACATCAAACGTCTAATCGAAATCGGTTCTTACCGTGGTCTACGTCATCGTCGTGGATTACCTGTAAGAGGTCAAAACACTAAAAACAATGCTCGTACACGTAAAGGACCTCGTCGTACTGTAGCAAACAAGAAGAAATAGTAAGGGAGGTAATGGATAAATGGCACGTAAAACGAATACTCGTAAACGTCGTGTAAAAAAGAATATTGAATCTGGTGTTGCACACATCCGTTCAACATTCAACAACACGATCGTAACAATTACAGATGCACACGGAAATGCAATCTCTTGGTCAAGTGCTGGTGCACTTGGTTTCAAAGGTTCACGTAAATCTACTCCATTCGCTGCACAAATGGCTGCTGAAACAGCTGCTAAAGTTTCAATGGAACATGGTATGAGAACTCTTGAAGTAACTGTAAAAGGCCCTGGTGCAGGACGTGAAGCTGCAATTCGTGCTCTTCAAGCTGCTGGTCTTGAAGTTACAGCTATTAAAGATGTTACTCCAGTACCACATAACGGATGTCGTCCACCAAAACGTCGTCGTGTGTAACATTAGAGCAAATTAATACGATAAGACGTATTTGAATTTTTTCTGTATAAGACTTTTTATCCATGGCTATAATGGATTAATGGGTTTTGATAAACTTTTTTACTCTTATAAGTGTAACAAAGGCGTGAGTGAGGTTTATTCACGAATCGCCATGTTTTGTTTATAAGTTCTTTACAGAATGAATCGAGTTGTTGTTGTGCACAGATAGGGAACTTAACTATTGGGAATTTCGGTTAGACATCTTTGATCATAGTCTAGCCGAGGTTTCGACGTTTTGAAGGAGGGTTTATAAATGATCGAAATTGAAAAACCAAAAATCGAAACGGTTGAAATCAGCGAAGATGCCAAATACGGTAAATTCGTCGTCGAGCCACTTGAGCGTGGATATGGAACAACTTTGGGTAACTCCTTACGTCGTATCCTATTATCTTCTCTTCCTGGTGCCGCTGTAACGTCTATCCAAATAGATGGGGTACTGCATGAATTTTCAACAATCGAAGGCGTCGTCGAAGATGTAACATCTATTATCTTAAATGTGAAGAAATTAGCTCTTAAAATCTACTCTGATGAAGAGAAGACCCTTGAGATTGATGTTCAAGGTGAAGGTCCGGTAAAAGCTTCTGATATCACACATGACAGTGATGTTGAAATCTTAAACCCAGATCTACACATTGCAACTCTTGCTAAGGATGCACATTTTCGTGTGAGATTTACTGCGAAGCGTGGACGAGGATATACTCAAGCTGATGCAAACAAGCGTGAAGATCGACCAATCGGTGTAATCCCGATTGATTCAATCTATACTCCGGTTGCACGTGTTAATTACCAAGTGGAAAAGACACGTGTTGGACAGGTCGCGAACTTTGACAAACTGACTTTTGATGTTTGGACTGACGGCAGCACTGGTCCGAAAGAAGCGATTGCACTAGGTGCTAAAATCCTAACAGAACATTTAAATATTTTTGTAGGATTAACGGATGAAGCTCAAAATGCAGAAATTATGGTTGAAAAAGAAGAGGATCAAAAAGAGAAAGTCCTCGAAATGACAATTGAAGAGTTGGATCTCTCAGTTCGTTCATATAACTGCTTAAAGAGAGCAGGAATCAATACGGTTCAAGAGCTTGCTCATAAAACTGAAGAAGATATGATGAAGGTACGTAACCTTGGTCGTAAATCTTTAGAAGAAGTTAAGGCTAAACTAGAAGAGCTTGGTTTAGGCTTACGTAAAGATGACTGACTCGTTTTGAATTATGCGAATTAGAGGCATCTATTTCATCAAGTCTAGTCATACTTGTTACAAGAGCCTAGTTATCTAATGCTTTGTCTTTCATAATAATTCAACAAAGGAGGGAATACCTCATGTCATACCAAAAATTAGGACGTACAAGCGCGCAACGTAAGGCGTTACTACGTGATCTTACTACTGACTTAATCATCAACGAGCGTATTGAAACAACTGAAGCTCGCGCGAAGGAATTAAAATCAGTTGTAGAAAAAATGATTACATTAGGTAAGCGTGGTGACCTTCACGCTCGTCGTCAAGCTGCATCTTACATCCGTAACGAAGTAGCAAACGAAGAGACTGGTGAAGATGCGCTACAAAAATTATTCAGTGACATCGCAACTCGTTATGAAGAGCGCCAAGGTGGATACACTCGTATCATGAAACTTGGACCTCGTCGTGGTGACGGTGCACCAATGGTTATCATTGAACTAGTTTAATTCTTTACATTAGAGGGGCAGGACAGTTTAATAAACTGGTCTAAGCCCTTTTTGTTTTAGATTTATTATTTTTCGAAAAAGATAGAATTATCTACAAATAGCATTTTACTCTCCTTATTGAATACACACGATATAATCATACTTCTCCAGAAATATTGGAATAACGCGTTCTTATTCCCTTGACAGATAAGGAAGAAACAAATAGTTTGGAAGGTAGTAAGTTGAGAAGAGAAAAGTTTTATTTCTATGGAAATAATTTTATTGAGCACTGGCGCAAATGCACCAAGGCGCATTTGATTTTAGTGAGGGATGAGAATGAGTGAAAACCTTTTGGTCGTTGATCAGATAAGCTATAAATATGCAGAAAACACAAGATTCGCTTTGGAGAATCTATCATTCTCTGTTCAAAAAGGAGAATGGTTAGCGATTGTTGGTCATAATGGCTCTGGGAAATCCACATTAGCTCGAATCCTAAACGGCTTGTTGTTGCCACAAACAGGGAGCGTAACGATTGAAGGGGTACAGCTAAATGAAGAGTCTATTTGGGATATTCGAAGGAAAATCGGCATGGTGTTTCAGAACCCAGATAACCAATTCGTTGGAACCACTGTAAAAGATGATATTGCCTTTGGAATGGAAAACAACGGAATCCCTCGCGAAACGATGGTGTCTCGAATTGAAAGAGTGATTGATATGGTCAAGATGCAAGAGTTTCTTGAGCATGAGCCACATCAGCTCTCAGGTGGCCAAAAACAAAGGGTAGCAATTGCAGGTGTTCTTGCCGTACAGCCAGAATTAATCATCTTAGATGAAGCAACTTCAATGCTAGACCCTATTGGGCGTACAGAGGTATTAGAAACGATAAGGGAAATCAAGAATGAAAGCCAAATTACGGTTATGTCAATTACTCATGATTTAGAGGAGGCAGCAAGGGCTGACCGAATCATTGTCATGAATCAGGGAAAACTATTTGCGGAAGGGAAGCCTGAGGTAATATTTGCTTTAGATGATAAGCTTGTAGAAATCGGGCTAGATTTACCTTTTTCTGTGAAAGTATCTAAAAAACTACGATCAATTGGCGTTCCTCTTTCAAAGAATCATATAACAGAAGAAAGCTTGGTGAATGAGTTATGGACATTACAATCGAAAAGCTAGAGCATCGCTACCAGATTCGTTCACCTTTTGAAAGACTAGCTTTATATGATGTAAATGCAGAAATAAAGTCTGGTTCATACACTGCCATCATTGGTCATACAGGTTCTGGGAAGTCGACTATTCTACAACATTTAAATGGCCTCTTACAACCAACTTCTGGCTCAATCACGATTGGTGACCGTACAATCACTTCAAGGCAAAAGGAAAAAAACCTTAAGCCTCTTCGTAAGAATGTCGGGGTAGTCTTTCAATTCCCTGAGCATCAGTTGTTTGAGGAAACGGTAGAGAAGGATATTTGTTTTGGCCCCTTAAATTTTGGTGTGCCATTAGAGGAAGCAAAAGAAAGAGCAAAACAGACAATCAAAATGGTCGGTCTTTCTGAGGAATATTTAACGAAATCTCCTTTTGATCTAAGTGGTGGTCAAATGAGACGGGTTGCAATTGCGGGAATCCTGGCCATGAACCCACAAGTACTGGTCTTGGATGAGCCTACTGCAGGACTAGATCCACGAGGTCGTTTTGAAATAATGGAGATGTTTTATAACCTTCATAAAGAACGAGGCCTTACAACGGTCCTTGTAACCCATAGCATGGAGGATGCTTCCCGTTATGCTGATCAAATCCTTGTGATGGAAAAAGGAACAATTAAATTTCAAGGAAGCCCTGTTGAGATTTTCTCAAATCCTGAGCAAGTTTTGCATTTAGGGTTGGACGTTCCTGAAGCTGTTAGACTCAAAGGATTGCTTGAAGATAAATTAGGCATCGAGATCCCACGTACGGCTAGTTTATCAGTAGATGAAATTGTCCGTTATGTTGGAGAAGCCCTTAAAGGTGAGGGGGACGGTCAATGAACATTATTATAGGTCGCTATATACCAGGTAATTCCCCTCTTCATCGAATGGACCCAAGGGCAAAGCTATTATTAATTTTCTTTTATGTGTTTATAGTCTTTATAGCAAATTCAGTTCTTACCTATGCATTATTGGGAATATACACGTTAGCGATTGTCTTTTTAACCAAAGTTCCATTTCGATACATTCTATCTGGATTAAAACCAATTTTATGGGTCATCCTTTTTACATTCATTCTTCATATCTTTTTAACAAAAGAAGGAGATCTTTTAGTCGATTATGGTTGGCTTAAAGTATATGAGGGTGGCGTAAAACAAGGGGTTTTTATCTCTTTACGGCTATTATTTTTAATTATGATGACTACAATATTAACATTAACAAGTACACCAATTGAAATTACCGATGGCATGGAAAGTTTATTAGCACCATTTAAAAAAATCGGTCTACCCACACATGAACTTGCACTCATGATGTCGATTTCACTTCGATTTATCCCGACATTGATGCAAGAAACAGAGAAGATTATGAAGGCACAGGCTGCACGGGGCGTTGAATTTACGAGTGGCCCAATCAAGGATCGCATGAAGGCGGTTGTTCCTTTATTGATTCCTTTGTTTATTGGTTCATTTAAACGAGCAGAGGAACTCGCAATCGCCATGGAAGCAAGAGGCTATCGTGGTGGAGAAGGCAGAACCAAGTTGCGTCTTCTACAGTGGCGTGGCCTAGATACACTTATGCTTGTATTACTATTTGCAACAGCAGTAGTACTATTTTTATTACGTGGATAATGAGGGAAAAGATGAATCGGTACAAATGCATCATTTCATATGATGGGACCCAGTTTTCGGGGTACCAGGTACAACCGAATAAGCGAACGGTTCAATCGGAATTCGAAAATGCCTTACAGAAAATGCATAAAGGTGAACAAATAAAAATTGTCGCATCTGGTCGAACGGATGCAACTGTTCATGCCCTTGGACAGGTTGTTCACTTTGATTCACCTTTAACGATACCTGTCGAAGGATGGAGAAAAGCACTGAACTCATTGCTCCCTGAGGACATTCGAATTCGATCGGTTGAAATGGTCGAGCCTGATTTTCATGCGCGGTTTGATGTGAAGGCGAAGGAATACCGGTATCGATTGTTGGTTAGTAAAGAGTCGTGTGTTTTTAAGCGTCATTTAACCTATCATTACCCATATCCACTAAATCTTTACGTGATGAAGGAAGCTGCGGGTCTTTTGGTGGGCACTCATGATTTTACAAGCTTTTGTGCATCAAGGACAGAAGTGCAGGATAAGGTTCGTACCATTTACCAGATAAACATCGAAAAACAAGACGATGAACTCATATTTTCGTTTGTTGGAAATGGTTTTTTGTATAATATGGTAAGAATAATAGTAGGGACTTTACTAGAGGTTGGAAGTGGCCAAAAAGATGCAAGAATGATGGCATCTATTTTGACTGGAAAAGACCGATCACTAGCAGGAAAGACTGCTCCAGGCCAAGGTTTATACCTATGGCAGGTATTTTATGAGGAATGGCAGGAATAGGAAGTAAAAAAAATACCATAACAACTAATCCTGGTGTAACATTTCCTTGACATTGCAACGTGAAAGTTATATTATATTTTAGGTATGATATTTACACCCCACGAATAAAGCCCCGGAACTTTAATCGTGATTAAATAAAATATGAAATCGTTAATGAAATTAGGAGGGAATCTCATGCGTACAACATTTATGGCTAATGCTAATAATATAGAGCGCAAATGGTATGTTGTAGATGCTGCAGGCAAAACTTTAGGTCGTTTATCAACTGAAGTTGCAACATTACTTCGTGGAAAACACAAACCAACTTTTACACCACATGTTGACACTGGTGATAATGTTATTATTATCAACGCTGAAAAGATCGAATTAACAGGTAATAAATTACATGATAAAATTTACTACCGTCACAGCCAATTCCCAGGCGGATTGAAATCAAGAACTGCATTAGAAATGCGCACAAACTATCCAACAAGAATGCTTGAACTTGCAATTAAAGGAATGCTTCCAAAAGGTTCACTTGGTCGTCAAATGTATAAAAAATTGCACGTTTATGCTGGAAGCGAACATCCACATCAAGCACAACAACCTGAAGTTTACGAACTTCGCGGTTAATTATTAAGGAGGGTATTAATATGGCACAGGTACAATATTATGGCACTGGTCGTCGTAAAAGCTCTGTTGCACGTGTACGTTTAGTTCCTGGCGACGGACGCATTGTAATCAACGGTCGTGACATTGCAGACTATATTCCATTCGAAGCTCTAAGAGAAGTTGTAAAACAACCTCTTAATGCTACTGAAACTTTAGGAAATTATGACGTTCTTGTTAACGTTAGTGGTGGAGGATACACTGGTCAAGCTGGAGCTATCCGTCATGGTATCGCTCGTGCGTTACTACAAGCTGATCCTGAATTCCGTCCATCTCTAAAATCAGCTGGACTATTAACGCGTGACCCACGTATGAAAGAACGTAAAAAATACGGTCTTAAAGGCGCTCGTCGTGCACCTCAGTTCTCAAAACGTTAAGACCTTGTTATACAAAGAATACGCCCATTTGGTTATATGCCAAATGGGCTTTTTCAATTTAAGAATACACATATCCATAAACTCACTATATTTACCAGTCTTTTTTTAAACACGAAGTTTGTATAGAATTCAAACTAATTATAAAATAGTAGAGATAACTAAAAAAATGTAATTAATGTTAATCCGTTGTTTGGTATGATTTATGTATGTAATTGGGTTACGATGGGTATGGAGAGATTTGAATAGGAGGTAAGAACAATGAGTGGGTTTCCTAAAGATGCAATTCGAATTTTAAAAGAGACAAGTCGTACTTTTTATATACCGATTACTTTTTTGCAGAAGGAATTAAAGGATTCCGTTGCATCCGCTTATTTAGTATTTCGGGCAATTGATGAAATTGAAGACCATGAAAATTTGGACAAGGATGTAAAATACTCGATCTTAATGCAAGTAGGCGATTTATTTAAGCAACCATTTGATAACGAAGAATATTTACGAATATTGGGACCGACAAAGGATCAAATGCCTGAAGTTACACTTCGTTTAGAAGAATGGCTGCAAGCCTGTCCGAAGGATGCTCTGCAAATTATTATGAACGCCGCTAATGAAATGGCATTAGGTATGGCAAAATGGGCAAAAGCCAATTGGGATATCCACACACGTGAGGATTTGGACGATTATACATATTACGTTGCAGGACTTGTTGGAGTTTTGCTTTCAGACCTATGGGAGCTCTATGGCGGAGAAAAAACAGATCGGGAGCTTGCTATCGGTTATGGGCGTGGGCTTCAGGCCGTAAATATTTTGCGCAATGAGAAGGAAGACTTGGATGAACGTGGTGTTAGCTTTGTCCCTGATGGCTGGAATCGGGAGGAGCTATTCAAATATGCAGAAGAAAATCTAGCTAAGGCAGATTTGTATATGAAGTCTCTCAATAAGAGAAGCATTATATTATTCTGCCGTCTGCCGCTTGCCCTGGCCCATAAAACATTAAAGGCGATGAAAGAGGGGCGGGTAAAAATGACCCGTGCAGAAGTAGAACAAACGGTGGAAGAAGTGCAAAAATAATTCTTGTGTTTACGAGGGTAAAGGCTGCAGGTTCTTTCGTCCTTAAAGAATTTTGATAGATAAGGGCAGGTGTTGGTGAATGTCCAACTCAATCGAGCAAAGAAAATCTCAACATATTAAAATCACATTGAACGAAAAGGTTACGGGAGAATCCATTTCAACAGGATTAGAGTCGTTTGTATTCATGCATAATGCGCTCCCCGAAATTGATTTTGACGAAATCTCCATTGAATCAAGTTTCCTTGGCTTTGAATGCAAAACGCCGTTTCTCATTAGTTCCATGACGGGTGGGACAGCCTTCGCCGAGACGATTAACCGAAACTTGGCAATAGCGGCTGAGGAAAGCGGATGGATGCTTGCACTCGGGTCAACCCGCGCGCTGCTCGACAGTGACGGACATTCCACCTCATTTTTGATGAGGAAGTATGCGCCGAGTGTCCCGATACTTGCGAACTTGGGCGCTGTTCAGTTCAATTACGGATACGGTGTTGAGGAATGTAGGAAAATTATCGAATTGACTGAAGCAGATATGCTCGTTCTTCATTTGAACAGTATCCAGGAAGTAATTCAGGAAAATGGAGATACGAATTTTAAAGGGATATTAAAGAAGATTGAACAGGTGTGTAGCGTGTTGGAGGTACCGGTCGGGGTTAAGGAAGTCGGTTGGGGTATCGATGGACAGACGGCAAAAAAATTAATCGATGCAGGGGTTTCATTTGTTGATGTCGCTGGTGCTGGAGGTACTTCCTGGAGCCAGGTGGAAAAGTTCCGTGCCAATGATCCAATAAAGCGGGTCGCCGCTGAAGCTTTTAGCGAATGGGGCATTCCAACAGCGGAATCAATCAAGTTGGTTCGTGGAGAAAGTGCAGATATTCCGCTTATTGCTAGCGGAGGGATGCAGACCGGGTTGGAAGGCGCAAAGACCATCGTGCTGGGTGCAGACCTAGTCGGATTCGGGCGATCCATCTTGAAGGAAGCAACCCAGAGCGCAGAAGATGTCCTTGAAGTGATGAAAATCCGAGAAATGGAACTTCGGATGTCGATGTTCGGAGTCGGCGCGTCGAACATTCAAGAGTTGAAGAATACCTCGCGCTTAAAGGAAATATGATAAATTTATTAAATGTGGCAAGATCAAAGACTCTTAACCAATTGGTTGGGAGTCTTTTTTTATGCATAAAACAACATATTCAGTTTATTTTAATATTAAAAAAACGATAATGCTTTAATGTTTACAAAACCGATAGGAATAATTATAATTTAAATCATTGTGTTACATCCATCATCAAAAGTAGGTGAGAAAGTGAAAAGAAACACCAAATGGTATGACAATCAATTCGTCCCTTGGGTATTGCCAATTGTCCTTGTTGTCATCTGGCAGATATTTGGTCAATACAAAATTATCGCCTCATCGATATTACCTACCCCACTGGAGGTTATACAATCAGCGATTCGATTATTTAAATCTGGCGAATTACAGGAACATGTTTTAATTAGTACACAGCGTGCGTTACTAGGTTTTTTAATTGGTGGAATTGTAGGTTTTGTTCTAGGTCTTTTAAACGGTACGATTCTATTTTTTGAAAAAACAGTAGACACGACAATCCAAATGGTACGAACAATCCCCCATTTGGCGTTAATTCCGCTCGTTATTTTATGGTTTGGTATCGACGAAAGTGCAAAGATATTTCTAGTTGCACTTGGGGTGATGTTCCCGATTTACATAAATACATTTAATGGTATAAAAAATGTCGATCGTAAGTTAATTGAGATGGGTTCTGTTTATGGATTATCAAGATGGACGTTATTTACAAATATCATCTTACCTGGATCTTTGCCGTCTATATTAGTTGGAATCCGCTATGCACTTGGAGTTACCTGGATATCACTAATTGTCGCTGAAACTATTGGGGCAAATTCAGGCATTGGCTTTTTGGCAACGACTGCCCGTGAATTTATGCAAATGGACATTGTTGTTTTAACGATTGTGCTTTATGCGATTTTAGGTAAGTTATCCGACGTTATTGCGAAAGTTTTTGAAAATCGTTTATTAAAATGGAATCCATCCTATAACAGAAAAAATAATTGAAATCAGATGGGGGTGGTACGATGTTCAATATTGAACTAAATAATGTAGCTAAAAGCTATGGACAGAATGAAGTCTTACGGGATATTAATTTATCAATAGAACAAGGTAGCTTCACTGCCATCGTGGGACGAAGTGGATGTGGTAAAAGTACATTGCTACGAATTATCGCGAAGCTAGAGGAGCTTTCAAGAGGTGAACTGTCATTTTCAGGGGAGGAAGCTAAGGAACCGAAGATTCGTGTCATGTTCCAAGATGATCGGCTTATTCCGTGGAAAAGCATTCTAAATAATATTAACCTCGGTGCAGTCAATAAAGAGGTAGCATCAGAATCACTTGAAAAAGTTGGATTAATTGAAAAGAAAAATGATTGGCCCGACCAATTATCAGGTGGACAAAAACAGCGTATTGCTCTAGCCCGTGCATTGGCAAGCAATCCTGATATATTATTGTTTGATGAGCCACTTGGTGCGCTTGATGCACTCACACGTATTGAAATGCAAAAATTAATTGAGGGTCTTTGGCAGCAGCAGAAATTCACGTCTCTTCTTGTCACGCATGATGTAACGGAAGCTGTACGTTTAGCTGATCGTGTCATTGTCATCGACAAAGGGGTTATTCAATTAGATCAAAAAATAGATCTACCGAGACCTCGTGAGCGTGACGAGAAATTTACACATTATGAGAAAAAGATACTAGATCAAATCTTAGGGGGATAAACACAATGAAAAAATCAATCTTATTTTTATTCACACTATTATTATTTGTGTTGGCTGCATGTGGAAGTGGTTCTGGCGATGAAGCTTCATCAAATGACGCTAGTTCAAATAGTGGGGAAAGTGCTAAAAAAGAAGTGATTCGAGTTGGCTATCAAAGAGGAAATACATTAAACATTTTAAAAGAGCATGGTAATTTAGACGAAGCATTAAGTAAAGAAGGTTATACAGTTGAGTGGAAGGTATTCCCAACTGGAACAGTATTATTAGAAGCATTAAATACAAATAATATTGATTTTGGTCATGCATCTGACGGAAACGCTGTATTCATGCAAGCTGGTGGTCATCCGTTACATTATATCGCTTCGGAAGCACCATATCCAAATGGCGTTGCATTGGTCGCTAAGGCTGATTCAGATATTAAAACAGTTGAAGATTTAAAAGGTAAAACAATTGGTGTAACAAAAGGTGGTAATCAACACTACTTGTTATTAGTAGCATTAGAAAAAGCGGGTATTTCTTTAGATGAAGTAGAAATTAGATTTTATAAAGATGCAGCTGAAGGCTTATCAGCGTTTACAACTGATCAGTTTGATGTATATGGCACATGGGATCCATACCTAGCTATCGTTGAGAATAAAGTAGAAACTCGTACGATTGTAAATGGTTCTGATTTAACTGAGAACCGTACATTCTACTTTGCATCAGAAGAGTTTTTAGCTGAAAAACCAGATGTAATCAAAATTATTTTAGAGGAATTACAAAATTCTAACCAATGGGCTAATGAAAACAAAAAGGAAGTTTCTGAGATTTTATCAGCTGAATTAGGTTTAGAAATCGAGCCAATCCAATCAGCAAATGATCGTCGTACATTTGGTGTTGAAAAAATTGACGAAGCCATCATTACAAGTCAACAACAATTAGCTGATACGTTTTTTGAAGCTGGTTTACTAGAAACCGAAGTAAATGTTGAAGAAGCTACAAATATAGACGAAGCACTAATACCAGATAACATCAAATAAGGGGAGGGCTCCACATGACTAACGTAATTGAAAATGCATTTTTGAGCTATGGCAATACAGATGCTCCTGTAAAGGTTGAAGTCTTTTTAAATCTAGCATGTCCTTACTGTGCCACATTTTTTGAGGCTGCGGATGAAATACTAACTCCTTATATTGAAAGTAATCAAGTCCAATATGTAATTAAACATTATGATAAACCTCGTGAAATGCTGCTATATGGTACTTTAGCGAATTTGTTTTTTGACTACAAAGAACCAGAACGCATTTATGAGATTATGAAAGACTTATTTAGGAAACAAACTGAATGGAGTGAGTCAGATAGTCACTCTATTAAAAAAATGTTAACGGAACAGTATGGATTAAAAGAGGAACCAGATACAATTGACATCAGTTTAAAAATTACAGCTGAAGCGATTAAACGTCAGGTTAAAATGGTACCAACTGTTTTTATTAACGATAAGGAATTCCAATTCCCTGTTGAGCTTGATGCTCAAGCACTAAAGGAAGAAGTTGAAAAGGCTCTAGCTTAAAATGTGCACCTCAAAGACTCTCAATCAATGAATTGGGGGTCTTTTTTCTGTATGATAAAAGCGGATGTAGTATCCTTCCCACATCCGCTTTTAGTCTACTAATTTATTTTTTACGGCATAAAGAGCTGCTTGTGTTCGGTCAGTCAATTCAAGCTTACCCAGTAGATTTGATACATGTGTTTTGACTGTTTTTTCGGTGATAAATAGCGAACTTGCGATTTCTTTGTTGCTTTTTCCCTTGGCAATTTCCTTTAACACATCTAACTCTCTATTCGTTAATTCCTCAATTGCTTTTTTCTCCTGGATTCGATGATTGGATAAACTGGCCAGTAGGTGAGAAGTTGCTTTTGGGTGGAGCTGGTTTTCACCGTCCATCATTTTTTTGATGGATGTGACAAGGTCATCAGGCTCAATGTCCTTTAATTGATAGCCGGAAGCACCTGCTTCTAGAGCGGGGATAACATGATCCTGATCAGAAAAGCTGGTAAGCATCATAATTCTTATTTCAGGTAGTTCCTTTTTGATGACCCTAGTTGCTGCGATACCATCCATTTCAGGCATCACCAAGTCCATTAAGATGAGGTCGGGCTTTAAGGATTTTGCCAATTCAATTGCTTCAATTCCATTAGCTGCTTCTCCGATAATTTCTAGACCTTTTTGTGTCCGAAGAAAAAAGACAAGGCCACGTCTGACAACATGATGGTCATCAACTACTAATATTTTTATACTCACTACATATTCCCCCTAAAACGGAATGTGAATCTCTATTTCTGTACCACTTCCTGGTATACTTTGTAACAGAAAGGTTCCGTTTAAGCTTTCAGTCCGTGTTTTCATATTTCGTAATCCTAATGATGGTATTTCAAGGTTTTCTTCATAGTTGAAACCGCAGCCCATATCCTTTATGGTCATTTTCACCTCATCTTCAGAGGCTTGAAAATGTAATACGACCTCTGTGGTCTGGGAATGCTTTTTACAATTTGCCAGAGCCTCCTGCCCGATGCGCCACAGGGCTTCTTCTACCTTTCCGGGAATAGTTGCTGCACCTGTCACCGTTGTATCAATGGATAGACCAAGCATCTCAGCGTAACTCCGTAAAGCACTTACTAATCCATATTCTAGACCTGCAGGCCGCAGTTGCCAGATTAAGGCTCTCATTTCCCCAAGAGCCTCTTGAGCCATATCCTGTAGATAGGTGAACGTTTGTTTGACGTCGTTACTTTCTGTCATTTCTACGCCAGCTCTTGCAGTAAGGCTTAGGGAAAATAGGAGTTGATTAACCGAGTCATGAAGATCCCGTGCCAAACGATTTCGTTCAGCAACAAGTGCAGTCTCTTGCTCGCGCTGAGTCAGTTTGATACGCTTCAACGCGGTTCCGATTTGATAGGCCACGGCTTCAAGCAAGGCAAGTTCATTTTTTTCAAAATGAGTTTTATTTGGTGCTCCCACATTCAGGATACCAAATCGCTCTTGCCCAGCACGGAGCGGGACAGTTGCATGGTGGGTCAAGCCACATGTATCCCCGGCTTCTTCATTAATGGCATCTTCAATTCTTTTACACTCAATAATATTTGTTGCCTTATTAAGTTGTTGGTTGTTGTACTTATTTACACACCAGCAGTTGCCATTGCACATTCGTCGCTTTTCGTTACTTGCTAATGCAGGGGGGAGTGCTTCGTCAGCTATAAGCTGGTGTGTACCATGCTCATCTATTAAAAATATCCAACCAGTATGCAAGCCAGTTACCTGTAGAAGCTTATTTAATACACATGCTAAAACGTTCTTTGTGTCTGTCCCTTCATTTAACAGTTCAGCTATTTCCTTTAAAATGCTGATTTCCTCATATCTATCCCGAGCGGACATGAAATTCCCCCCACCAGTATTTTCTGCTTTCATTATAGCCTATTTCTAATTTTCAGACTTCATGTTTTTTGTGGAGCTCAGATTATGATCGTTCGTTGTCTGCAAAAATTCAAGGATTACTTTAGTAGGTCCTTCATAGAAGACTGTCTGCCAACCATTATCGAGTTTATAGGGGCCTTCGACTTTTCGAAGACCCGTAAGCCTAGTCATCATCTTATCAAGATTACTTACTTCAAAGCATATATGAGCATTTAACGTATTACTAACTATTAACTCTAATCTACAATCACCGTGGGTCAGAAACACTATTTCCTCTTCCATGAATCGAAACCTTTTTTCTTCTTGAAAACCTAAATGGTTTTTATAAAAATCGACAGAATCCTCAAGATTACTTACTTCAAGGCCAAAATGATGAAGTTTCATGACCACACCTCCAAAATCAGATAATAAGATTCATGTCACCAAATTCATGCCATAAATAGCTGGCATCAATTGCTTGGTCGTAAGCCCGAAGAAGGTGCCTTTCGGAAATAAACGCAGAAAGCATATCAAGATGGCTCGCCTTTGGCTCATGAAATCCAGTAATAATCCCATCGGCTATTTTCAAAGGAAACTGGTGATTAATGTATAAATTTGTTACTCCTGAAAGGCTACCGAATTTCACAGCACTCTCTAGAGCTCGAACCACGGTCGTTCCAACTGCAATAACTCTTTTGCCGGCTGCTTTTGTCTCAAGTATCCGTTGCATCGTTTTTTCGGAAATATGATATTCTTCCTCGTTCTCTTCAGGTGTCTGATGCCACTGATCATCAAGCAAATAGCTTAGACCCGTATGGAGTTGAATAAAATCAACCTGTATTCCGTTCCGCATTAATGTAAAAAGAAGCTCCCAGCTGAAGGCTCTTCCCGCAGAGGGCATTTCTATTGAACCGGGATGGCTGGCAAACACTGTTTGGTAATAGTCTAATTCCCATGGATAATCAATATATTCATATCGAACCGGCTCACCAAGTGTATAGATCGTATTGAAAAGGTCTGGCCCATTTTTAGTAAACTTCAACATTTTTAATGGTGAATTCTTTTTTACACCAATTACCGTTGCTGATAGTTCAGGTGAAAAAATGAATAAATCACCAATCTTTACATGACTATCAACAATGAGTGCCTCCCATCTATCTTCACCACGACGTCTAGCTAGTCGGATTTCGGTATTGGTTGCCATTTGGGTCATGTTTCTATACCATTTGGCATGTAAAACAGCAGGGATGGTGCGGCTGTTATTTAAAATAATTAGATCTCCTGGCTGTAGATACTGTGGTAAATGAAAGAAGTGGTCGTGCTCGGTTTTACCGGAAGTCCGATCAAGCACCATCATTCGGACGTGATCTCTCCTGATACCACGCTTTTCAGGAGGATGAGAAGCATTCAGTTTATCTGGAAGATAAAAATCTAAGGCTTTTGCTTCCATTATTACACCTCCTCATGAGATTGGGCTGAAAACCGTTTACCATTAATGCCATTAGCCTGGTCAGAAGCAAGGTATAAAAAAGTACCGACTACATCCTCCGGTTTTGCTAATGGATAATCACAATCTGGAACAGCCAATTGGTGCATTTCTGTATCCATTTCTCCGGGATCAACCATATTGACCCGAACACCGGTCTCGCTTAATTCATCCGCCCATGTTTCAGTAAGGCCTTCAACTGCAAACTTTGATATACCGTATGCTCCCCAGCCTGCATAACCAATGTGACCGGCTTCTGAAGTAACATTGATAATCGAACCTTGGTTGCGCTGTAGCATCCCAACAACAACTCTTCTGGTTACTAAAAATGGGGATAGTGCATTTACCTTGAGAACCTCCATAAAATCTTCTTCGGGGTAATCGAGTAATAATGGCATTGGGCTAGGGCCTAACATGGAGGCGTTGTTAATCAAAATGTCAATCTTGCCGAATACCTCTTCAGTCAATGCAACAAACCGTTCCACATCTCTAGACTTTGAAACATCAGCGGTCACTGCTAGAACCGTTGCTCCTAAGCTTTCAGCCTCTTGCTTTACTTTTATTAAGCTATCCTCCGTTCTCGCGCAGATTGCAAGTATTGCTCCTTCTTTGGCAAATGCTAATGTCAATGCTTTACCTAATCCTTTAGATGCTCCAGTAATCATGACAACTTTATTCTTCATCATCGTTATCTCTCCTTAAGTTCTTTATGACTTAAGCATACTGGCAACAAGGGAAATCATCTTCGTAAAAAAGCTTGAACTTTATCTACAACTTTTGGCTGAGAAGAACTGCATGGAAGATCGATGGTATTTCGGACAACCTTCCGCCAAAATTCAAGTTATTTCGAGCAATACACCCACATATGATGAATGTAGGAATGGTTACAAACCTTGAAGGGGTGGGTGATAAATGAGCCGTATCCAAAAAACAATGCTCGGTGCCTTTATTGGTGCTTCGTCGGCAGGAATGTGGTTAATCGTAGATCTCTTGCTTCCAGACCCGATTGGGGACTATTTATTATTTCTTATCATGGGTGTAGTCCATATGGTCATTGGGTGGCAGGTAGCGAGATTAGTCGGGAAACAAAAAGAAAGTCGATCACGTAAAAACTCAGAAAGTCTAAAGACATCGGATATATAGAGGTGAAGGCTCTTAATCAAGGGATTGAGGGCCTATTTTATTAATTTGATGAAGGGCAAAACCACGCTAAAATCTAGGAGAATTTCTCTTCATGCCCCAGATGAAGGGTAAAACCGTGCAAAAATACCGTGCGAAATGCTCTTCATTACCGCGATGAAGGGTAAAACTGTGCAAAAATACAGTGCGAAATGCTCTTCATAACTCTGATGAAGAGTAAAACTGTGCTAAAAACCAAGTGAAATCCTCTTCATAACTACGATGAAGGGTAAAGCGTGCTGAAAACCGGGCGCAATCCCCTTCATAATGCTGGTGAAGAGTAAAACTGTGCTAAAAACTAAGCGAATTCCTCTTCATAACCCATGAAAGTCTTTACCCGCTGCCTCCATATGAGTTTGGTCCTTCAAAACCTCGTTGAAGCACTTTCTGCGCGGGAGCCACGAAACAACTTTATTCTCAAGTTGAGTCCGAGTGAGTGCTTGATTTGGACACGTAGCGGGCTTTCTCCGTCAAGTTGAGTCGAAATGAGCCAACAGAGTTTGGTCCTTCGTACACCCGATGAAGGGCTTTCTGCGCGGGAGCCAACAGAGATAAATCCTTCACAACCCCACGAAGAGCTAAAACCAACAAATTCCCAACCGAATCCCCTGTATGCATAGTTTTATTTGGCAATTCAGGTAGTTTGTGTTCAGCGCATGTTTACGCTGGCGCAGTAGGAAACTATTTGTCAAAGGGGGTTTCTTATTTTATGAATGTAATTACAACCTTCAAGGAAAAGCGGAAAGAAAAACAAGTCAAGTATGAACGGAAAATGCTACGTGAGCTTTCATTAGAAGAACTTAAAAAGAGTGTTGAGGATAATTTTAGCAGTTTTTTTAGAATGGACTCCATACTTGGAAGTGCGATTGAAGAAGGCTGCATTGATGTTGCAATAGAATCATACCTATTAGGTGCTAAATATAGTAAATTCGGTTACTACGGGGAATCTGTTGAAGAAGTGAGAATGCGATGCTACAGATATGAAAAAAATCTGATTGATGCGTTATATGAGTTCGTATGCTACTGGGGTCATATTGGCGACCATGGCTTTGTCAATGAATCTCTTTACTACTCATGTGAGCATTATGTTACCTATTGGTGGACGGAAGGATTCCAGAAAGGGGAAAAAAGACACCGGCTAAAATTGCATTAGAATTTTTAATCATATATACTCTCCTTGTCCCATATAGTTAATGTAGGGACATGCAGGAGGGAAACAATGAATAAGAAAATAAAAATTGCGGGCTTCCTTTTAGGAGCTGTTATTATATTTATATTTATACAATATCGCTTTATGGATAAAGATGTTTGGGATCCGTGGAGTCTACCTCTATCGGGGAAGTTCATTATTATTGATCCTGGTCATGGTGGACCGGACGGTGGGGCCATGAATGGTGATGTGCAGGAAAAGGACATTGCCCTTGAAATATCCAACAAACTCCGTGATTACTTACAGCAGCAGGGTGCTTTTGTACAAATGCTACGGGAAGAAGATGTAGATTTAGCGCCGGACGGAATGAAAGGGTACAGCAGACGAAAAACAGAGGATTTGAAGAAACGCGTTCAAATCATTAATGAATCAGAAGCGGATTTATTTATAAGTATTCATTTAAATGCCATCCCTTCACCAAGATGGAGAGGGGCACAAACTTTCTACTTCAGTACCTTCAAGGAAAATGAAGAAGTAGCAAAATTCATTCAAGACGAACTTCGAAACAATCTCGGAAATACGACTCGACAAGCAAAAGCGATCAATGGCGTATATTTATTAAAAAGTGCAAAGAAACCTGGGGCACTTGTAGAAGTAGGATTCCTCTCAAACCCGGAGGAAAAAGCCCTATTAAAACAAGATAAATACCAAGATAAGGTCGCAGCCTCCATCTATACCGGAATCAACCGATACTTTTCAAACGAAACAAACCCACCTGAGTAAGAGGTGGGTATTTTCATGGAATTTTTACGAAGCTATGACACTCCTCACACTGTAAATTAGGACAGATATGGTATAATGAGGAAGGAGTGAAACCGAATACAGAATTTAGGTGGTGTATTTATGTTAACTGAGCAACAAGTGAGAGAAGTATTACATCAAATGCAAGATCCATTCTTACATAGAACATTCGAGGAAACGAATGCAGTCCAAGAGATTAAAATAAAAGAAGAAAAAAACCATGTCAGTGTAAAAATTGCCCTATCTAAGACTGGTACAGGTGAGCAACTTCAGCTTCAAACTGAAATTGTAAATGCATTAAAACAAGCGGGAGCAGAATCAGTAGGCCTTCGTTTTACCGATTTATCACCAGAAGAACTAGCGAAATTTAAGACAGAATCATCAGGGGACTCAGCTCCTTTATTATCTCCAGTAAATCAAACGACCTTTATTGCAGTAGCAAGCGGAAAGGGAGGGGTTGGTAAATCAACCGTCTCCGTCAACTTAGCCGTATCGTTAGCAAGACTAGGGAAAAAGGTTGGAATTATTGATGCTGATATCTATGGATTCAGTGTTCCGGACATGATGGGAATCACAAATCGCCCTGTTGTTCGTGGCGAAAAAATTATCCCTGTAGAAAGAAAAGGGGTAAAAGTGATTTCAATGGGTTTCTTTGTAGAAGACAATTCACCGGTTATCTGGCGTGGTCCTATGCTTGGGAAAATGTTGAATAACTTCTTTAATGAAGTTGAGTGGGGCGACCTTGATTACTTAGTTCTCGACTTACCACCAGGTACAGGTGATGTGGCATTAGATGTTCATACGATGCTTCCACATTGTAAAGAAATTATTGTGACAACTCCACATCCAACAGCTGCATTTGTAGCTGCAAGAGCGGGTGCAATGGCTCTTCGCACAGAGCACGAAATCCTAGGTGTTATCGAGAATATGTCTTATTTTGAAAGTAAGGTAACAGGTGAAAAGGAATTTGTATTTGGTAAAGGCGGTGGAGAGAAGCTTGCTGATGAGCTTCAAACATCTTTACTAGGTAAAATTCCATTGGGACAGCCTGATTGGAATGATGAAGACTTTGCTCCATCAGTATATGACGAAGATCACCCGACTGGAAAAATCTATAACGAAATTGCGAAACGAGTAATTGATTCAATTTAAATCAAAAGACCCTCCTGAAGTTTGGAGGGTCTTCAATCTATTGCGAACTAGCTATTTACTGCTTCCTTGACCTTTTTCCTTTTTTGCTTTTTCCTGTTTTTGCATTTCTTCAGCAGCTTTGATGAGAATATCTTCAATCTTCGCTTTATATAAAGGGCTCTCAAGTGTTTCACTTATTACCGTTTGAAGATGCTTTCTAAATTCCTGACTTTTAAGAACATCTGTGAATTGTTTTTCCATCTCAGGATTTTTTAAGATTTCCATGACTGTTTTTTGATAATCCGGATCCTTCATTAAGTCTTTAATGAGCTTTTCGTGTTCCGTTTTCATACTCTTTGCGTATTCTTCTACAAACTTTGTATCCTCGAACGTCTTTTTCCAAAATTCAACCCCATTGTCAGAGGTAAGGGTTTCCCGGATGGCATCTTTTACGACGACTTGGTCCATGACGAGATGCTGCTTAAACTTTTCATCACGCATGAGTTCCTCAATTGCTTTTTTACCATCATCGGTTTTCAATATATCGACAACCATTTTTTTGGTTTCTTCATAATCCATTCGATTTTGTTGAACATTCGCTGGGGCGCACCCCACAATAACCAAAAGAAAACTAAAAATGAGGAGGAGCGACATCCTTTTTTTCATTCATAAAGCTCCTTTCATAAGGGATCCTTATCTTTTAATATGCTTTTTTTGTTAAAAAATATTCACGTATTACACCGTGAGAAACTGGCATTCATCCCCTACGTTTTGGTACAATCATATTTGAATATATAGAGTGGGGGATTTTGTCGTGAAAAGTCGAAATTGGGTAAGGTTGTTTCTCTCTACCCTTCTAGTTGGTGCGATTAGCACAATCATTTTTGGATTTGCCGTTAAATGGAGTGAATATAAAGAATTATTTTTAGAAGCGGAAATCGTCGAAATACTTCTCGTAGTATTTTGGCTAATCGGTGTTGGATTTATATTTAGTATAATTAGCCAAATGGGCTTCTTTGCCTATCTAACCGTTCACCGTTTTGGACTTGGATTATTCAAAGGTGCTTGGGGTCCTGTGCAAATTGTATTAATCGCTTTTGTGTTCTTTGATTTAATTTATTTCCGATTTAAGGTGTTTGCAACAGGAGGAGAAGGCATCTTATCTTATATATGGATACCAACTTTGATTTTAGTATTTTCATTAATCATTGCATACTTTAAAAGCAAACAAACAAATGGCAAGGCTTTTATCCCGGCCGTCTTCTTTATGTTTGTTGTGTCTGTAATAGAATGGATGCCAGCCATCCGAGTAAATGATACAAGCTGGCTGTACTTAATGATTTTTCCACTTTTAATTTGTAACGCCTATCAATTATTAATACTTCCAAAAATAACAAGCCAAAAAAGCTGACCCAATGGATCAGCTTTTTTTCTTTTCAAGGTGAAATATTCTTTTCTTATTCTACTACTTCATTTTTTACATCTGCATTATTAAGCATATCACTAACCGTCACAAACGAGAGACCCTTCCCTTTAATTCCTTTTAATACACCAGGAAGAGCTTCAGCCGTTTGCTTGGCAGAATCTGAAGCATGGAACAAAATGATATCTCCACCCTTTACTTTATCTAAGACATTATTTGTAATTTTAGCGACTCCAGGATTGTTCCAATCATTTGAATCAATGCTCCAATGAATAAGGGTATATCCAAGAGAGTCTAATACTTTCACAACTCTAGAATCAAAATTCCCGTCAGGTGTTCGAGCGAATGAAACGGTTTTAACTCCCATCTTCTTAAATGCTTCTTGGGACCTGAGAATATCCTTTTTAATTTGTGCATCTTCTAATCCCGTATAGTTTTTAAAATCATAACCCTTGATGCCAATTTGATGTCCATCCTTCACAATTCGTTCCACAATTTGTGGGTGACGTTCAGCCCAGGAAGCAGAAAGGAAGAACGTTGCATTTTTAACCCCTTCATTTTTTAAGGTGTCGATAATGGGAAGGGCCTTTGTATCCCCCCAACTAATATTAAAGGTGAGTGCAACCGTCTTTTCGCTCTTTTCTCCTGTATAAATTACACGTGGTCCGTTTTCTGTCGAAAAAACAGGAGTAATATTGCCTTTTTCTATATAAAAAATACTGGCTGTAAATAGGGAAGCGAAAAGAATAATTAATGTTTGTTTAATTCTTTTGCTACTCAGGATGTAGAAAAAATTCATTTTTATCCTCCTTGTCCAAAGCATCTTCTGTTAAAAAGAATATGCTTGTCATCCAATTTCTATGTGTAAAACTCCTATGAAAAATTGATTCATAAAATAACTAAATCTGGTAATAATTAGAATTACATTAAACTTGGGGTGAAACTATGATTGGATTATTAGTCGATAAGAAGGAAGTTAAAGAATTAGAATACCTTCTAAAGAGAGAGATGGACGAAATACTATTTGATGTGGGAGATGCAAGGATTGACCATATCGTAAAAAGAGCGATGGAAGAAAGATATCAAATCCTATTTCGCTTATTTAAAAGGATTGCTGAACCATCAGATTGCAGCAGGTATATTCGTTCAAAGAAGGTAAATAGTAAAAAGGGATAAACGAAGTGGAGAGGATTATATGGTACTGATATGGTCCTCTTTTAAAAATTAAAATAGATTATTGACACACGTTTTAGATGATGATATATTAATAAACGTTGTCGCAGACGATAACTGATTCAAAAAAATGTTTCAAAAAAATGTTGACTTCAATTGGTCAGCATGGTAAATTAATAAAGTCGCTTCTGAGCGGCGAATCAAAAAAGTTCTTTGAAAACT
>NZ_JBALOQ010000010.1:0-55407 GCF_036962705.1 Bacillus sp. JJ1562 | reverse complement strand
TTTTTCAGTGCCCTCGCAAAATATCGAGGTCATCTGTTAGCAGCATAGTCTCTTTTATTAAACTGTCCATATTATGGGTTATAGTTCATTGGGGAAACGTCGTTTTATAGTACTTTGTATCAATACCTTTGGTCAGGGTAGAAATATCGTCTAATGCATTGTTTTTAAAAGGTTACTTGCTTGGACCAAATAAATCGAACAGTGGATTATAATACCAGTGCTTAAATTGAGACAGTTGTGAAATAACATCGAGTTCCTCATTCAAATCTTTATTGGATTGTTTTATATTAAGTACTGCTTCATCTAAAGATGTAACTAATTCATACTCCATATTACTACCCCCTACCGTTAAATGAAAGGACCTTCCCTTAACAAGGCTTTAAGCTCCTCAATGCTCAAAACTTTTTCACGTTTCCGATGAACATTCGATGGCAGTTAGAACAAACGGGAACTAAGTCATTTTCTGGTTCTATTTCAACTACCTCGTCTAGTGTACTTAACGGTTTTATATGATGAACTTCAATGAAACCCTTACCATGTTGCCCATATACTTCCTCAAAATTGAACCCACATACTTTACATGATGTACCATGAATTTCTATAGCACGTAATCTATTTATTGCTTTTCTTTCATAGCGATTACCATAATATTGTTTGACTTCTCCATCTTTATAGAATGAGGCATTTTGCGATTTCTCTGCTAGCAAATCATGTTTGATAATAAAAGATAACCTCTTATTATTTAATTTATTAAAAAGGAACAGCAAACTATGACTTGGCTCCTTTTCCCATGAATCAGTTCTTACTCTATCTTCCTTATAATGGATCATAGATACATTTTCTATATTCACTAGTGGATTATGTGAAAATAACAGTTCCATTCCCTTTTGTTTTGCCGGTGTCAATAATTTTTTTGAAGTATCGTCTTTAACAGTTGCTTTACTTACTATCTCATGATGCACTAATAATAACGTATCATATATAAATGGCCCCTCATGGTTATTATCAAGGAACTTCTTTACTGTTAAAATATAAATTGGTGTTTCTTTCCCTTTCACATATGCTTTGTTAGTTAGTTCACGGATGAACTTTTCCTGATCAAAGCTTAAACTGTTACTCTTAATACCTTTAAGTTTTCCATTCCATATATTGTCTATAACTATTGCTTGATCTTTGCTAATTAAATAGTTTGTCTGGTTCGCCATTCGAAGGATTAATAAATTGTTAAGTTTAGGATGCTCAAGTAATTCTTGTCGCTTTATAAACCCGTCATCTAATAAATGTCCATCTATTTGTATCGGCACTCTTATTTTCATTTCTTGCCCATCTGAATTGTTCCAATATGGGCTTGGATCGTCATTCATAACAGGTATTCCAGATACTTTTCCTTTTGCGATAATGCCTCCTGTTCCCGTTCGACCACCTTCAGAACGCCATATGTAAACTGTATCACCTATTTTAATGACATTTTGAAAATGCTCTTGGTTTAGAGACCATAAAATACTGGTATTGTCTCTTAGATAATCATTGATCCGGAAATATCTTGGGTTACCTTGAAAAATCCATGTGTTTTTTTGTGATATATTAGGTTGTTTTTGTTGATAGTTGAGCAAAAATTCATCCCAGCGATCAAATGTAAATACTTTCTCTAACTGTTCTTCAAAAAAACTCTCCCATTCAGATCCAGGTAAGTTTGTATACCCCATTTTAGCAGCAACCCAAGTAAAGAAACCTTCCCCTGGCCTCTGTGTATCTCGATTAACAACAAGTACAGATAATGGTGGAAATCCGTTTTTTATACATCGATATGAGATTTCACCTAATGGTTCATTAAGTTTAATAGGAGAAATAGCACCACCTAACTCTTTGCTAAGTTTACCGTATTCAATTAGACTATTCTTTTTAGCACATTCTACTAATATCTCTTTAATTCTAAATAATAGCTTTTCGTTCAATTTCCCCTCACCCTTCATCCCTTTTTCTATCAGTATCTTACCGGGTATCTATACCTGTACATATATTTAATCTTGCATATTACAAATGGATTATTGTTACATTCACTTCATTACATAATTTACTATATATTAATTTTATCGTATTTTAGTCAATATTTACCACCTTTTAATTTCAACCCTCACCCGTTCCTTACTTACTAATGTTTATTTTCCCACTATCTCCTATAAAAAAAGGTGCCCGCCCCCAGGAAATGCATTAGCTCACTGTGGAACAGGCACCATCATTTATTTATCATTAGTCTGTTCTGTTTCCGTTTTTTCACCAATTACCCATCCAAAATAAAGATTAACGCCATTTACATCTACTGGTCCAACAATCTCGTCCTTCTTTGGGGAAAGTTGAAATAGTTGAACAAATTCAGCATAATCTTCAAACCATTTTCCTGTTTCACTAAAAGAATGAACAAGCATTAATGCATGCTTTGCATTTACCTTACTAGCTTCAAGTAAAGCGGATGCAGTCCGATGTAGCAATTGGTATCTTTTATTTATAACTGAATCTTCACTTAGTCCTAGTTGTTTAAACAGGTATTCCAATCTTTCTCTTTTACCGTCACTTGGACTATTACCTAACCACGATGCTACAGTTTCCCCAAACGGTTCTGCCACTTTTCCTTCTACCATAATGGTTACTAGTTCATTATTTGCCTTCGCAAGTACATATAAATCATTTTGAGAGCTTGTGTTGCCACCAGGTATTTTCACTTTGTATTCAGGAAATCCATATAATAGTTTCACATCTTGAAATACTGAAATGCCACTCTGTTTAAATGCCCTTTGTACGCATTTTGGAAAATGTTTAGCTTCTTCCCACGAATGAGCTAATTCATATGCAGAATACTCCTTTTTCCATTGTTTCTTAGGATCTGCAAGGAAATCTCTCCATGAATCCGGTCCTTTAGACGGAATAAAAAATGTCCCCATAATCTCACACCCTTCATTGATATATGTTTTGCTTGATTAATAGTTTTTAGATGATAGATAATGCTCAACCGTCTTCACGTATGTTTTCCAATCTCTATACCTGCCTCTGATTTTTGCTTCTAACGTAGAATCCATTTGTAACTCTTCGTTATATATTCCATGTCGACGCATGCTCTCTAATCTATTCATATATTGTTTTATAGAAATAGGCTTTAACTCCTTTTCACCATTCTTGAGAATGTGTTTCTGTGTTAAATACTCTTCAAATTCCAATTTGCATGTCCTTCTATTTTCCGTGGATTTTTCATGTCGGTAAATATTATCTTGGTTTTTCATGATAAGCTCTCTCAACCATTCTTCTCCTTTTTCAGACAACTGAGTAACAAACTCTTGCCCTATACCTGTTTTGACTATACAAAATCCATCTTGTGTATTTTGCCATGTCTTATGGTGTACTTGTGTAAGATTTTTATAAAAGAAGTTCTGCAACTTCCAAGTTGCTGGATTGGATTCTTTGTTGCTCGAGAGAAGTAGATCATCGTTTAGTGTAGTAAAATAACCGCAGGCCTGGAATCTTTAAATCTTCAAATAACAATTGATCAGGTAAAAAAAATAATTTTTCTGGTTTCTTTTAAAAGCAGCTTCTGTGATGTGAGTATATATATCCTGGTAGACTAAAATTTAAAAGACCAAACATCCTACTACTAGTTAGTTGTTTGGTCTTTTAAATATTATTGATAGTAATAAGGGATAGGCTTATGCTCTTTCCAAAAATTTGGATCATGAGTAAAGTTTAATTTCCCCCTATACCTGATGGCAATATAGATTAATTTATTTACAGATTTTTTTGTCTGTATCATATTGTAAGTATTGCCTGAAGGAATGTCTTTTTCTATATTCTCCTTAGAATAAACAATGTCTCCCATTAATATCGTATATCTAATTGGGAGGTATACGATTAGAAACACGACTGGATTCTCAGTGTGGGGAAATGTCCTACATTTAAAAATTCCATATCTTTATTTAGCTTTTAATTGAAAACCATTAACTTCGCGATCCCAAGTATTTTCAGTAATACCTTCTATTTTTAATTTTACCCTTTCAATTTTTTCTGTAGGTGTCTTTGGTAGAGCTTTTTTAAATTCTACATAACGTGGGACAAGATAGTTGGCCATCCTTTCCTCGCAATATCTTAACAATAAATCTTCGGATAAATAACTTTCTTCTTTAAGAACAACACAAATCTTCACATCATCTTCTCCGAGTTCTGATGGGACAGGAACAGCCGCACTTTCTGAAATCATAGGATGAGAATTCACCACGTTTTCGATTTCCCAGGGTGATATATTTTCTCCTCGTCGGCGCATTGACTCAACCTTTCTTCCAACAAAATAGATATATCCTTCTTCATCTTGATAAACAAGATCTCCACTTTTAACCCATCCTTCATCACTCTTTTCTTTCGACTCAGCTTTTAATTTATAATATCCACTAAAATCATATTTAGGATTTTTAACTCGCGAAACCAATTCTCCAATTTCATTCGGCCTACATTCCTCATTCATATCATTAATTACTTTGACATCGTGTGAGCCTTTTTCCTTACCAACTGAGCCAGGCTTTGTTCCTAAAGTAATCGCTCCTGACTCTGTTGTTCCGTAATATTCAAAAATATTCACATTAAACCTATCTTCAAATTCCTTCCAGACAGCCACATCTTGTGGTGCGCCACAACCATAACAAGACCTTGCTGTATGTTTGCCGTCGAAATTAGAACTTGGTTGTTTTAATAATATTGGGATAATTGATCCTGTGTAGTTAAACCAAGTCGCCTTATATTTATCAATATCCTTCCAGAAGTTACTAGCTGAAAACTTAGACGCTAACGCTATTGTAGAACCATTTAGTAAACACATAAATAACATTCTCTGGGCTAATCCATGAAATAATGGCAATGGAGTATAAATAATATCATTCTCCGTAAAATTAATTGTGGCTGCAGTATAAGTATCAAACTTATTTTGATCCCACATTATCCCTTTTGGAGGTCCAGTCGTCCCAGAAGTATAAATAATTTCCATCAAGTCTGTCGGCTTTATAGAAGGATAGGTATAAATCAATTTATTCGGGAAGTTTGCTAACAAGTCCTCCGCTTTAAATACTGGAATATCCCAATCATTATTTAAACCAAGATCTAAATCATAAGTTACTATTTTTTTTACGTTATTTATGTCATTTTTTATAAAAGTTAGCTTTTCATGCGAATCCTTGGCATAAATTAAATATTCAGCATCGCTTTGATTGATTATAAAATTAAGCGCCATGCCTTGATGGTTTATATTAATAGGAATTGATACAGCGCCAAGCTTCATGTTCGCGAATAAACAAAATACAAAGAAGTCATCGCTTGGTAACATGAAAGCAACTTTACTTCCCTTTCGAATTCCAATTTCATAAAATCCATTGGAAAGTCGATTTACGATCTCATTCATTTCAGTAAAAGTATATTTTTTATCCTTATAATATAAAAATAATTTATCCCTGTATTTATCTACTTGTTGATCAATTCTATTTCCAATTAATTCGAATGTATCTGTCATAACGCACCTCAAATTGCAATATTTTTTAAGTCTATTAAACTCCACTTAAAATGAAAACCATTTTTTATACCACTTATCCTGTAACTACCTTATTGTTGCCCTTCCGACTACAGCAACATCATTGTTTTTGTGCAAGATTGAGACTTTGACTTGATTTTCATACTCTTCCTTTTCGAAAAACAATTTGAATTCTTGCTCTGCCTTTACTGGACTAATAAACGTAACTTGCAACATTCCTCTCCAACCTGGATACAAATTAGCTAATTCTTTTTCAATTAAAGTAACTAGATACAACCCATGAACTAACGTTCCTTTAAAATGTGTATGTTTAGCATATTCAGGGTTTGTGTGAATTTTCCCTGTCCCACCACTTGCATTTGCATATATATTTATTTGCTGTTGTGTAACTTTATATGGCCTACTCTCAAATTTTGTTTCATTCAAATTTAAGTTCTCCCTCCATATTAAGCTAAAGCCCATAAATGAGTCGTTTCATGTTTACACACCAAAGTGTCATCTTGTAGGAATTCAACTTCTATAACAAGATAATCCCTACTATTTTTCTTATATTTTTCTTTTATCGTAACGATTACTTCAAGTTCATCCCCTATATATACATCAGAATAATGTTCCATCTTTTGCTTTAAATGAATAGTACCTTGAGCTAATTGACCCACTGCTTCGTGGATAGGTTTATAGATTGCAAATACATAGTTAGGTACTTTATCGACTTTATCAAATTGATTAGTTCCTTCTACTACATCAATATAATCCTTTACTAGTTGCTCTGTAATATGAAATTTACTTGTAAATCTCTCTCCCAACGAAAGTGCTTTGTAATCAATTACTTTCATGTATGGTTCTCCTTCCCCAATTAGTTTTTCTTCTTACATACTAGTCATTATTTTCAGATCCTCTTTACACATTTCAGATGATTTCGGGATTCGAATTCTGTGTCCCTATTAATTTAACAAAAGACTATTCAAATAATATACAGGCTGTTAAGCTTTGTTCTGAAGTAGGCAACAACCTTGGATCGATGCTTTTACATTGCTCCATAGCAACAGGACAGCGTGTGTGAAAGCGGCAACCTCTAGGTGGATTCGCTGGACTAGGCAAATCCCCTTTTAATATGATACGCTCTCTGTTTCGCATCTTAGGATCTGGGTGAGGTACTGCGGACAAAAGTGCTTTCGTATAGGGATGACGCGGATTTGCAAATAGCTCTTCTTTTTCAGAAAACTCTACTATTCTACCAAGATACATTACCGCAATTTTATCGCTGATATGTTTGACCGCTTGAATGCCATGTGCAATAAAGAGGTAAGATAAGTTCATATCTTGTTGGATTTCTTTTAATAGGTTTAAGATTTGTGCTTGGATTGACACGTCTAATGCAGATACCGGCTCATCACAGACAATTAGTTTAGGTTGCAAAGCTAGTGCTCTTGCGATCCCAATCCTTTGTCTTTGCCCCCCTGAAAATTCAATTGGGTAGCGTTTGCCATGATAGGAGGCTAAACCCACTCGCTCGAGAAGTTCGTCAACTCTTTTCTTTCTATCTTTTGCTGTACCAACTTTATGCAGGACAAGTGGTTCAGCAATAATATCAGCCACCGTCATCCGTGGATTCAATGATGAATACGGATCTTGAAAGATCATTTGCAAGTTCTTCCCTAAGGCCTTTTTAGCCTTGTATTCACTTAATTTTTTTCCTTCAAAAAAAATCTCACCGCCCGTGGGATTTGATAGGCCGACGACCATTCTACCAGTTGTTGATTTTCCGCATCCTGACTCGCCTACTAGGCCGACAGTTTGGCCAGGAAAGATATCAAGGCTCACCCCATCAACAGCTTTCACAAATTGATTCTTTTTTCCAAAAAGTCCACTCCCAACCGGGAATTGCTTTTTAATTTCCTTAAGAGAAACTAGTGGTTGCTGCATATTGTACGAACTCCCCTTCCTTTTCAAGCGGGTTCCAACAGGAGACCCGATTCCCTGATGGATGTTGCGTCAATGTTGGTGGAGTTTGGCTACACTTTTCAGTTGCATATTCACAACGCGTAACAAAACTACAGCCCGTTGGCAATTCTAGTGGGTTCGGTACAACACCAGGGATTGCGTCTAATTTTGCTTTCGATGGTCCATACAATTCTGGAACACTTGCCATCAACCCTTTAGTATAAGGATGAAGTGGTTTCTCGAATATGTTTTCCACCGTGCCTTCTTCAACAATCTTTCCGCAATACATTACCAAGACACGGTCGGCTGTTTCCGCAACAACCCCAAGATCATGCGTAATTAACAGAATGGACACACCGCTTACTTGCTGTAATTCGCGTAATAGGTTTAAGATTTGCGCTTGAACGGTCACATCAAGTGCTGTTGTTGGTTCATCGGCAATGATTAGTTGAGGATCACAAGCGAGTGCCATCGCAATCATTACCCTTTGCCTCATCCCGCCAGACAATTGATGAGGGTAGTCATTTAAACGTCGCGATGCATCGGGAATGCCGACTTTATTTAATAAATCGAGTGCCGTTTTTTTGGCTTCCTTAAATTTCACTTTTTTATGCAATACAATCGATTCAGCAATTTGTCTACCAATTGGATGGACAGGATTGAGTGAGAACATTGGATCTTGGAAAATCATGGCGATATCGTTGCCTCGAATTTTTTTCAATTCCTTTTCTTTCAAATTCAACAAATCTTTCCCTTTAAATGAAATTTTACTTTTAGATTTATATTTAATAGCGCTTGCATTCAGTCCCATAATTGAGAGAGAAGAAACGCTTTTTCCACTCCCAGACTCTCCCACTAAAGCGACAATTTCACCTTTATTAATAGAAAAAGAGACATCATTGACAGGTTTGATTTCACCTTTCGGCGTTGGGATGTATGTTTCTAGATTTTTCACCTCAAGCAATGGTGCATTTTTTATACTCATGAGGTTTGCCCCCTTTATTATACTTTTTTATACTTCGGATCAAGCGCTGTTCGAAGGCCGTCTCCAAGGAAGTTACCTGCAAGTACCGTCAGCATAATTGCGAGTCCAGGGTAAATAATCATCCAAGCGTTCATATTAATCATGCTGTATGCTTGTTGAATCATATTTCCCCAGCTGATTTGCGGAGACTGCGCTCCCATTCCAAGAAAGCTGAGCGACGCTTCTACTAGAATCGCATAGCTTAGATTAAACGATGCTTGAACAATGATTGGGGGAGAAATATTCGGGATAATATGCTTCAACATAATCCAGCCTGCACCTGCACCTGAAATTTTTGCTGCTTCGACATAAGGCTCTGAACGAACTTGTAACGTTTGGCCTCTAGCGAGTCTTGCGAATTGCGGTGTGAAAACAATTCCAATAGCAATCATTGCATTCCATAAGTTAACCCCTAACGCTCCTGTAATCCCTAATGCAAGTAAAATAGCAGGGATGGCAATAATGCCATCAACAATGCGCATGAAAATATCATCGATAATACCACCTAAATAGCCTGACAAAATTCCCATCGGTACCCCGATGCAAAGGGGGATAAGAATCGCAATCAACCCCGCCTGGATAGCAGACTTTGTTCCCATTAACAAGCGACTGAAAATATCGCGTCCAAGCTCATCTGTTCCTAGCCAATGTTGTACACTCGGGCCAAGCATGACTTTCGATAAGTCTTGTTTCACTGGATCGTAAGGTACGATTAAAGGAGCAATCAGGGAGATAATGAAGAGTACCATTAAAAAGAGAAAACTAAAAAATGCGAGCCGTTCCGTTATTAAGCGTTTAAAGATTGTTCCAAAACTCATTTTCCCAACTCCTTTACTAATACTCAATCCGAGGATCTAATATGGCATACACAATATCTGTTATAAAATTGATAAGAATAACCATGACGATCATGACTAACACAACGCCTTGAAGCATTGTAAAGTCACGCTGCAAAATCGAGTTAACTGCAAGCTGTCCCATACCAGGTATCGCAAAAATCGTCTCAATAACAACTGTTGCACCTAACAAGTTACCGAATAAAATCCCGATTGTCGTTACAACGGGAAGCATAGCATTTTGTAATCCATGTTTAATAATAGCCTGCCAGTGGTCAACACCTTTTGAGTATGCTGTCCTTACAAAGTCTGCACCCATGACTTCCAATAAGGAAGACCGTAAGTGCCTTGTAATTTGAGCTGTTCCGACCGCGCCAAGTGAAATTGCCGGTAGCAAAATGCCTTTTAGAAAGTTTCCTGGATTATCTGTAATACTTACAAATCCCGTTGCAGGAACCCAGCCAAGTTTCAAGCTGAAAAGTAAAACAAGCAACATTGCAAGCCAGAAGTTTGGTATAGCCGTCCCAAATGTTCCAAAAAAGCGGGCAATGTAGTCCATCCAACTTCCATTGAAAAAGATAGAAGTAATTGCGAATATCATACCTCCTACAATGGAGATAATCATCGCAACAACAACGAGTTGAAATGTTACAGATAAGCGGCTGAACACCGCATCGTGAACGTATTGTCCCGTAAAAATGGAGCGCCCTAAATCTCCCTGTATAGCATTTTTCAACCAATTAATATACTGCATAATAATGGGCTGATCGAGACCTAATTGTTGGTTAAATTGTGCAATTTTTTCTGGCGTTGCATTTTCACCAAGTAACACCAAAACAGGGTCGCCTGGAATTAATAGAATAAAAGAAAAGACAATAAGCGTTGTAATCAATAACATTGGGATGACATACATTAGACGACGCGCTAAAAATTTTAAAAACATGTCTACTCTCTCCTTCCGTATGTATTTTGTTTAGAAGGCACTAGCAGGCCTAATTTATGTCGAATTTCAATAAGTAGAGTAAGCAGCAATTGCTGCTTACCCCACATTATTATTGCTCTTTCCAAATTGTTGAAAAGATTTCTTTTCCTATCATATTTGGTTCATAGCCTTTTATTGATGTGTTCATAGCTGCCACCTTTGGGGTAAAAAACATCGGAATCATGATCGCCTCTTCCAGGACGGCTTTATTACTAATTTCTCCATAAATCTTGGCGAGTTCATCTTGGTCATAACTTGAGGCCGCTTCAGATATAAGTTTTTCAATTTCGGGTGTAGTATAACTACCAGCGTTATAATAACTGTCACCGCCAAAAAGGTTGTTTATTGTCATTAAAGGATCAGGACGTCCAGTCCATCTACCTACCAATACTTGTGCATCTTTTTCTGTGAAATAGTTTGCACCTGCTGCTGCTGCATCCATTGCATTTAAATCAACTTGGATACCTATTTCACTTAATTGGCCTTTAATTGCTTCAGCTAGTTTTTGTTCATACGCTGTCGAATAATGGTTCATTTCAAAAGAGACATTATCAACACCTGCCTCTTTCAGTAATTGTTTCGCTTTTTCCGGATCATAGGCAATTTTTATATCCTTATCTGCCGCCCAATAGTCTTTAGGAAATGGTTGATAGGCTGGTTCTCCTATACCGAAAGTAATTCCACCAATTAAAGCTTCACGATTAATTCCATACATGATTGCTTGTCTAACAGCTTTATTGTCTAGCGGTGCTTTTGAAGCGTTTACATAAAGAAGGCGAAAAGGTACAGCCATTATTTCTTTAAGCACAATCTCAGATTCTTTCTCAAGACTAGGAATATTTTCTGGAGAAATGTTGTGTGCATAATCGACTTCTCCCGATTTTAAAGCATTAATTCTTGTATTCTCATCCGCCATTATTTTAATAGTCATTTTATCAAGATATGGCTTACCTTCCTGCCAATAGTCTTCATATGGTTCATAAATGACTTCTCCATTCGGAACACTTTTTACCATTTTATATGGACCAGCACCAACAGGATTTTGTGAAAAATCATCTCCGCTTTCTTTAATAGCTGTTGGGGATACCATCATACCACCACGGTCTGAAAATGCTAATAAAAGCGATGAATCAGGTTCCGACAAGTTTAATTTAACAGTTTTTTCATCAACAACTTCTACACTTTCAATTTTTTCGAAATCCACTACTTTAGAATCATCTGAATTCACACGTTCAATGTTGAACTTTACTGCCTCTGCATCAAATGGAGTACCATCATGAAAGGTAACTCCTTCCCTTAAGGTAAGTACAATTGTTTTATCGTCAGGAAAGTCCCACGATTCGGCTAAACCCGGCTCGGGTTCAAGTTCCGGACTGAACTTAATTAATGTATCAAATATCGGCCACAAAAAGGCATGGTCATTCCCATGGCTGCCTTTGATTGGATCCAAATTAGTGACATCTGTTTCGTAAGCAAATACTACTTCCCCCCCTTTTTTTGGGGTGCCTTCATCCGCCTCAACTGTATCCGTCGTTTTGTCTGTATTATTTTTTTCCTGTACATTGGACTCTGAAGAACATCCTACAACTACGAACATCAACACTACTAACAGAAATAATCTAAACATAAATTTAATTTGAATTTTATGCATTGTAATTAACACTCCTTCTATTTGTTTAAATACCATGAAAAACTACGTTCTTCAAACTAGGTGGGAATTTCAGCTGTTAGTAGTACAGTCAAGTTTATTACAACGATTCTCGACTGTGTTATCTGTATTTTTTTGGAAAGCATTATAAAGATTCAATATAGTCCCCTTATCTTCCTAAATTGGGAAAATAGGAGTTTTTAAGTTTCATTTTCTAGTAATATTACCCAACCAAGTGTATTTCTGTTTGTCTCTTTATTAAAATAATAATATTACTCAAATTTGATCGGAATAAACTGAACTAATTTGTATTCACCAAAATCCTCTTTAAAAATAGCCTTTACTTCCATACCAATTCTCACATCATCAATGTTTACATTTACAATATTAGACATTATTCTAGGTCCTTCTTTCAATTCAACCAATGCAACTACAAATGGGACTTTTTCTTTAAAGTAAGGATTAAAAACACGGTGAACAATTGTATAGCTATAAACTGTTCCTTCACCAATAGCTTCTATCCAATCTACATCCGACATGCAATGTTTACATACAACCCTTGGATAAAATTGATATTGCCCGCAGGCTGGGCAATGCTGAATCACTAGTTTTTTCTCCCTTGTTCCTTCCCAGTAGGGACGTGAATCACTATCAATAATTGACATAACTTCCTCAATCAACTTAATCCCTCCCTAAAATAACAGTACATGATGAAGATAAAACAGCACCCATTCCATTACATAAGGCTATTTTTGCGTCTGGTACTTGTCGTTCTCCACATTCACCACGTAATTGCCGTACCGCTTCAATTAAAAGAAAAATTCCAAATAATCCAGGGTGGCAATATGATAGGCCACCTCCACTTGTATTAGCTGGAAAATCCCCGGTAGGTGCTAATCGTTGATTACTAACAAAATCCCCGCTCTCGCCTTTTCCGCAAAATCCCAAATCTTCAAGCTGTAACATAACCGTTATTGTAAATGAGTCATATAGCTGTACAACGTCCACTTCGTTAGGCGTAATACCAGCCATTTCATACGCTCTCGCGCCAGAAATTTTCGCTCCAGTTGTTGTTAAATCAGGTACCGAGCTAATATTTTGATGGGTATGAGTTTCACCTGTACCTAAGATCCAAATAGGTTTTGTTTTACAATTCCTCGTTCTGTTTGCTGACACAACAACAAGAGCCCCGCCCCCATCAGTTAACAGACAGCAATCATATAAATGTAACGGACTGGCAATGACAGGTGAATTTAATACATCATCTATCGTCAAATCACCATGTACATAAGCTTTTGGATTTAAGTTTGCCCATTTTCGTGTCGCAACGGCTACTTCAGCTAATTGTTCAGAAGTGGTACCGTATAAATGCATATGACGCTGTGCAGCTAAAGCATATGCTCCTAACGGGTAAGGTAATCCATAAGGAGATTCATATTGATCAAGTTCAACCTTACTACCTGGTCTCCCCTTTTTACTCTTTTGATTACTCCCATATGTTATTAATGCAACCTCAAATAATCCTGCATTGATTCCTGCGACTGCATGTTGAATATGTGCCTCAAATGAGGAACCACCTATATTAGTAGAATCAGTAAACTTAGGTACAATCCCTAAATATTCTGAGATAGCCATCGTTTGCATATAAGAAAAAGGACCGGCAGAGAATACTGCTTCAACTTCATTTTTATTGATTCCACATTCTTGCAATGCATCTCTCGCTGCATACGCCTGTAGCTGGAGTGGGTTCATATCCCCCACTTTTCCTAGTGGTGATTCAGCCACCCCAACAATAGCAGCTTTATGTGACAGTGTAGACATTTTTACACAACCTTTATTTGCATTATTTTTCAAAAAAATGTATAAATAGCTATTTTATTTGCCGATAAAATTAGCTTCACGTTTTTCTACAAAAGCTTGCTTTCCTTCTGAAGAATCCTTCGTATGGTATACTCCCACGGTCATATGTTTTTGTATATCGATAGATCTTTCCAATGATGCACCAATTCCTTGATTTATTGATTGCTTCATTAAACCTAAAGCGGTTGTTGGACTTTTAGAAAATCTAGTAGCCCATTCGTTTACCATTGATTCGATTTCTTCATAAGTAGGAGCAACATAATTGACGATTCCCATATTTTTTGCTTCTTGAGCAGTAAACATATTACCACTAAATAAAAGCTCACATGCCTTCTGATAACCAATTAAGGTTGGCAACAAAATTGTCCCTCCAACTAGACCTCGTTGAGCAAATACCAGCCCAAATTTAGTTTCCTCCGTTGCAAAAATCATGTCACAGGAGAGGGCTAAGTCGCAGCCTGCCCCTAATGCATAGCCATGGATAAACCCAATGACTGGCTTCCGTAATTCCCTTAAACTTTTAATTAATCTCGGATAACCTATATCAACTCTATTTACGATATGATCGTCAGGTGATGGGTTTTTTTCTGTCCCCATCCCTTTTAAGTCGTCACCTGCACAAAAAGCTCGACCTGATCCTTTTAGAACAACGACTCTAACTTCATCATTATACTGTGATGAATTAACAGCATGTTCAAGTTCAGAAATCACATCATAATTTATCGAATTCAACTTAGTTGGCCTATTTAAAGTAATCGTTCGAATACCATCATGATTCTCTACAAGAATCGTCTCATATAGCATGTTTACTTTCCCCTTTTCATTTTCTATTTATCTATCTACCTATAAAATTAGGTTTTCTTTTTTCGAGAAAAGCAGACGCACCTTCATATTTATCTTCTGATGCAAATAATATACTTTGTGAAAGTGCCTCTATTAATAATCCTGATGTTAAATTTTGAGTACTGTTAATCGATAATTTAGCTAATTTTAATGCTAACGGACCTTTATTAATGATTTTTTTAGCAAGCTCTTCAGCTGCGTCAAGCAATTCTTCAATTTGCACAACTTTGTTAACCAATCCGATTCGCTCCGCTTCTGTTGCATTAATAATTTCTCCAGTGTAAATTAACTCTTTAGCTTTTCCTATTCCTACTAAGCTAGCAAGACGTTGTGTACCTCCTGCACCAGGGATGATTCCTAAATTTAATTCTGGCAATCCCAATTTTGCATTTTCAGAAGCAATACGAAGGTCACACGCCATCGCTAACTCACATCCGCCACCTAAAGCAAATCCATTAATCGCTGCAATAATTGGCTTTTCAAACTTTTCCAACTCAGTATAAAGATTTTGCATATGCGGCGTTAATGCCTCTAAAAAGTGGCGATCTTTTATGGAAGAAATATCAGAGCCTGATACGAATGATTTTTCCCCACTACCAGTAATAATTAGCACCATAATGCCATCATTAGCACGTAGTTCCTCAAGTGCTTGTCTTAATTCTTGAACAGTTTCAGGGTTAAGGGCATTTCTTACTTCAGCTCGGTTAATTGTGATACGACCAATCTTATCTTTTTTGTCTACTAAAATATTTTTGTAAGTCATCAATATTTCCCCTCTCTTATTCTTATCATGTATATAACAAGTTGAATTTTTCTTTTAAAAACTTTGTCGGTTTTAACACTTCTTTTTCATATTTTTGGCTAATAAAATCAAGTTTATTAACAATCTCATCTTGATTAAATTGACGACTTGCTTTAATTGGACCTACCTTATCACCGGTTCCCAATTCCATCGCTATGTCAATATCTTCTGCAGAAGATATTCCATTTTCTATTAATTTAGTTGCTTCATTTAACTTTATATATGCCAGATCATTGAATTCAAAAATATCAGTTCGGTCATCAACGTCGATTTTGGGTCTACCGTTCATCCAATTATAAAAACCTTTTCCTGTTTTCTTTCCGAACTCTTTATTATTTATCTTTTCTTCTAATAGTCGATATGGTCCAAATTCTTCATGTAAAATTTCTTCACGGTATTTTGACGAATCATATAAGATGTCCAAGCCTACAAAATCTGCTAGTTCAAAATGTCCCATCGGCTGACCATGATATTTAAAAAGAGCATCAATTTCTGAAGGTTGAGCGAGACCTCTATCTACTATTGCACCGAGATATGTTCTAACGGGTGAATTAATTCTGTTAACAATAAATGAAGGACTGTCTTTTTCTACTCTTACTGGAACCTTATTAAATTTTCTACATAATTCACAAGAAATATCCATCACTTCATCACTAGTTTCATTACCTCGTATTACTTCAACAAGCTTCATCATGACAACTGGATTGAAGAAGTGGACACCTACAACCCTTTTAGGGTTTGATGTAGAGCTCGCTATCTGAGAAATGCTCATATTAGAAGTGTTAGTAGCTAAAATTACGTTAGCAGGTGCATGTTCATCCAATTCCCTAAATACACTTTGTTTAATTTTCATCACTTCTGGAACGGCTTCAATAATATATTGTGAATGCTTTGTTACCTCTTTAATATCCAATGTCGGACGTAACATTTCTATACTTCTTTTATAAGTTGACTCATCAATTTTACCTTTTTCAAAAAGCTTTTCTAAGCTTCCATGTATACGATTTACTCCTCTGTCTAAATACTCCTGAGTTTTGTCATACAAGTATACAGGAATTCCAGAAAGGGCAATGACTTCGGCAATACCATGTCCCATGTCACCTGCACCAATAACGCCCATTTGTTTAATATCGTTTAGTTCCATTACTAGACCTCCATTTATTTATTAATCTAAAAATAATTTAATATTTGCCTAATGCCATTGAAATGCATAAGTGAGAAATCTTAGGTGAACACACTTTCCAATCCATTAAACATATTTCCAACATTTTTCATATGCTGTAGAGCTGCCATTACTTTGATACGCTTCCCCACTCTTCATAAATTTTTACTACAGACACAATATCCTCCTTACCATACCCCTCATATTTTGTAATACTGTATATTTGCTGTATCAAGGATGCAATTGGTGTTGGTATGCCTAAACTTTTAGATAAGTTAATCCCTATTCCTAAATCTTTTTCACCTAATTCAATTGAGAATCTTCCATCGAAGTCCCTTTCAAGCACAAATGGGAAGCGCTTACTAAATTGATGTGATCTACCACCACTTTGATTTAACACATTAAATAAAAGGTTGGGATTTATACCAAACTTTTCTCCTATAGAAAAAGCTTCTGCAGCAACTGCAATATTTCCTAAGGTCATTAAATTATTTACTATCTTTACAGCTTTGGCGTCACCTGGCTTACCTATGAAGTGAATTTTATGACCAAAACATTTTAATAAGGGCTCTATGCCCTCAAGAACCTCCAGTGATTCACATCCAGCTAATAAAACCAAATTTCCATCTCTTGCCTCTTGAGGACTTCCGCTTACCGGCAAATCTACTAAAATACAATTTTTTCTTTGTACTGATTCGTTTAATGTCCGAATAAAGTTTGGATCAATTGTACTTAAATCAATAAATCTTGTTTCTGGAACGGCATTTTCTAACAAGCTCTCATAAACATTACTTACAATCTCAGTATTGGGGAGAATTGTTAAAATAATATTTGAAGATTTTGCAACGTCAACTATATCAATTGCAGCATTTGCACCAATTTCTACTAGCGAGGTTACAGCTTTTGGATTAACATCATATACCGTTACGTCCATCTCTGCATTGATAATTGCTTCCGCTACAGCACCACCCATCTTTCCTAAGCCAATGATTCCTATTCGCCATTCATTTGAATACATTTAAATATCCCTCACTTTCCAAACTGAAAAAACTATACTTTGATGGAGAATGGATCCCTTACTTCTTCACTTAAATCAATCATTATATTCTTTATTTGTGTATATTCAAAAATTGCATGTAAGCCTCTTTCTTTACCATAACCACTATATTTTGTTCCACCGAAGGGAGCTTGTGCAGCACTCGAACGATAAGTATTAATCCAAACAGTACCTGATTCAATTTTTCTAGCAAATTGATGTGCTCTTGATAAATTCTTGGTCCAGACTCCTGCCGCTAATCCATAGTTAGATTGATTCGCTATATAAAGTGCTTCATCATCATTTTCAAAAGGAATTACACTTAAGACAGGGCCAAATATTTCCTCCTGGGCTATAGTCATTTCATTCTTTACATCCCCGAAAATGGTAGGTTCTATAAAAAATCCATTATTCAATTCACCTTCGGTTACTTTCTTGCCTCCGGCAACTAAGTTCGCTCCTTCTTTTATACCTTCCTTTATCATAGATAAAATTCTATTTTGTTGATTTTCGTTTAAAACAGGACCCATTTGGGTTTCTGGTTTAAGTGGATCACCAAGTACAATTTCCCTAGCTCTTTTTGCAAGAGTATTGATTACTTGATCGTATATTTGCTTGTGTACCAACAATCTTGATCCAGCGATGCAGGTTTGACCGGACGCTCCAAAAATACCCGCCATTGCTCCATTTATTGCATTTTCAATATTTGCATCATCAAAAATAATATTCGGGGATTTTCCACCTAATTCTAGTGTGCATGGAATCAAATTTTTACTAGCATTTTCAGCTATTATTTTTCCAGTAGCGGGACCTCCCGTGAAACTTATCTTATTAACATCAGGGTGAGTGGTAAGCATTGTACCTACCCTACTATCCCCCGTAACAATATTTACAACTCCTTTCGGAAACCCTGCTTCTTCTATTAACTTTCCTAACTCTAAAGTGGTAGCGGAAGTATGTTCAGATGGCTTTATAACTACAGTATTTCCCGTTGCAAGTGCTGGTGCTAATTTGTTAGTCAATGTTTGGATAGGCGAATTCCAGGCCGATATTAATACCGCAACTCCTATTGGTTCTCTTAATGTGTAATCAAACATATTGCCATTATCTAAAGGAATCGTTTCACCTGATAATTTATCAGCAAATCCTGCAAAAAAACGATAATTTCTAGCAGCAAAATGCATTTGTTTTTTTGTTTCTCTTATTACTTTTCCATTGTCAGTTGATTCTAAGATAGCTAGCCTTTCTGCATTTTTATCAATTAAATCGGCTAATTTTAATAATAAGTTAGCTCTAGTAAGGCCGTTTGTTTGGCGCCATTCTAAGTTAAACGCCTTTCTAGCAGATTCGATTGCTGTATTAATATCTTCCTTACTTGCTTGTTGGATCTTGGCCCAGGGGAGTTGATTATAAGGATTAATGGTTGTGAAAGCTTCTGAGGCTGAACTGTTTATCCACATTCCATTTATGTACATTTGATAATACTTCAAAATATCACTCCTATTTATACTGTGCTTATAGTAAAAACTGTTATTATCTGATATTGTATAATATTATGAATATAAATAACAATATCAGTTTTTTATTAATTCTGATAAATCGTTTTTATAATCCAGTAATACCAATGCTTCTAACCACAACAATTTCAATAGGAGGTAATTTATTATGGATAGTAAGGATTGGAATATTATTAAAATTTTATACGAAGAAAAAAATATAACGCGTGCTGCTGAAAGAATATACATTTCACAACCTGCATTAACATATAGAATTAAAAGCATCGAACAAGAGCTAGGTGTAAAGATCCTTTTTAGAACAAAACAAGGAGTAAAATTTACAAAAGAAGGAGAATATCTTGTCCAATATGCTAATAAGATGGTTTATAATTTTCAGAAAGTAAAAGACCATTTATTAAATATGAACGAAATGGATGGTGGCATTATTCGATTAGGTGTTTCAAGAAATTTTGCCAGATTTATGTTACCTGATATATTGAAAGAGTTTTTAGATCAATATAAAAATGTACAATTCCATGTGATAACTTCTTGGAGTCAATCAATTATTAAAATGTTAGAAAAGGATACTATAAATCTGGCAATTATGAGAGGAGAAAACTTTTGGAAAGACGGTAAAATCCTATTACATAAAGAACCGATTTGCATAATTTCTAAAGACCCTATAAATATTAAAAAGTTACCGGATTTACCAAGAATCATTTTTAAGACTGACAATGAGCTTCAGCAAACAATCGATAGGTGGTGGCAAGAAAATTATTCAGACCCATATTCTATTGTTATGGATATTGATAATATAGAAACATGTACAAAAATGGTAGCAAATGGTCTAGGTTACGCAATTGTCCCAAGTATTGGGTTAGCTGAATACCCTGAATTAAAAAAAGTATTTTTAACTAATGAGGATGGAGAGATAATATTAAGAGATACATGGCTTCTATATAGAAATGAGGACTTGGATTATCCTATCATTAAAAAATTTATTTCGTTCCTAGAAAGCAAAGTTTACTGATAATATAAAAACCTTTGAGCAAATTTAATCAACTCAAAGGTTTTCGTTATTAATTATTAATGGTTAATTGTTTTAAAGAATATTTCGCTGCGTTATCACCAGCAATTTTTCCAAAAACCGCTCCAGACATTAATCCTGAACCTCCAGGATAATTATCATAGAAAATTCCACCTATCATTTCTCCTGCCGCATACAGTCCTTTTATTGGTTGGTCCTCTTTATTTAAAACTTCTCCATTTTTATTTGCATGTACGCCTCCGAAACAGAATGTTATACCACATGTAACTGGAAATGCATAAAATGGAGATTCTTCAATACGTAATGACCAGTTTGATTTTGGTGGGATAATTCCCTCGGTTCCTTTCCCATCCTTTATAGATGGAAAATAGTCCCCTTCTTGTACTGCATTATTGTATTGTTCAACTGTTTCTAAAAATTTCTCCTTATTTACTGGGAGTAATTCTGCTAGCTCATCCAAAGTATTCGCAACTAAACTTGTAGCCTCAGGTAGGTTATATTCTTCCCTTAGTTCTTGTCGAACTTGATTATCGAATATTTGGAAGGCAACATGATCAGGTTGCTTCAACACTTCTGCACCGTACTTAGCGTAAGTATAATTTCGAAAGTCAGCTCCCTCATCCACAAATCGCTCACCATTTTTGTTCAACATTATACCTAATGGATATGAATGCTTTTTATAAATATCCCCCGGTTTATCAAAATCACCTACTGATGGCACATTAAAATCAGTTCCAATTGAATGGCATCCTGTCCATTGTCCATGCTTTTGTGCACCAACTTCTAATGCCATTCTTATACCAGCACCAGTATTAAATTCTGTACCCCTTACCTTTGCTGCTTTCCATTGTTCACCAAGATTTTCTGCACGCTGATCCTTATTTGCCTCGAAACTCCCACATGCTAAAACAACACTATTTGTTTTTACAATTATATCTTCATTTTTTTGTTTTACCATTACAGCACAAATTACATTATTTTCAGAAATCAACTTGAAAGCTGGAGACTCATACCATATATCAATATTCATTTCTTCAGCACGTGTAAAAAGTTTTTTAACCAGTCCCATCCCAATTCCTTTTGTTTTAACAGGTAATCCACCCCAAAATTGTATTACGCCATTATTTTTAAACGACTGGTTTGCGAAGTTTAATTCAAATTCTACTCCTTGTTGTTTCATCCAAGAAATCGTGTTGTATGAATTTGATACTAGTTGATTTGCTAATTCAGGGTCACTTTTTCCTCCAGTAACTTTCATTAAATCGTTATAATAATCCTCTATTGTATATTGAGGCATCTTAATGTTAGATGCCTCTTCATCAGTTAATTCGGGCATTAAGACACGAATGTCGTCTAAATCATTATAGGCAAATCTAATGGCACCATCAGTAAAAAATGAATTTCCACCCCGCTTTTCTTTTGGGCCTTTTTCAAGTACTAAAACATTTGCTCCTTGTTCCTTGGCAGATAATGCAGCACACAGTGCTGCATTACCTGCACCTACTACTACAACATCATAATTGAATTCTTTTGTCATTTTTTTCCCCTCCGTATGAATATTCAAAATTATTGTAATATGATTGTGAAAATAAATAAAATATTTATATTTTATTTAGGGTAATAGAAAATATTTATAATTACTCTCAATCATGTGAACGCCAACATAATCCGCTACTTCTTTAGGAATAATAATTTTTGAACTTTGTTACAAAAAGGAGGGGTATATCTATTGAAGAAATGCAATTCTATTCTTTTATTTGGGTTAATTTGTTTTTCACCAATTATTGCAAATGCACATGTAAAGTGGTTTACGGAGAAAGAACCAATAAAGGTTCCTATAGAACAAATCCTTTCTATAGAATTCATAACGTTATCCTTACTAATTGCTCTTTTTTTAGCGTTATTATCACAATTCATACCACAGTTGATGAAGATTCCCGGTGTCGCCAAAATCGATATGACGTTAGATGGGTATCGGAAATACTCTCGTTATATTCTTAAATATGGAACAGCTGCCGCGTTTATTTTACAAGTTGTTAATAGAACTATGTTTGCACCTGAGTTCACGATCCATCATAATTGGCAAACGGTTCTTATGTGGACGATTATCGTTTTACTATTAATTCCTCATCATTTTGCAACAAAACTAGGTTCCATTTTAATGCTTGGTTTATTTATTCATATTTGGAGTTATACCGGTTGGTTTCATATGTTAGATTATGGGTTTTACCTTGCTATCATCGGTGTTTTATTGGTGGGAAGAACGAGATTGGAGACGGCAGGGTTTCCGTTTCTTTACCTCGGAACAGGTTTAAGTTTATGCTGGGTTGCAGTAGAAAAATGGGTTTATCCTTTTATGACGATCGATATTATTCACCGCCATCACGTCCCTACTTTTGGCTTTGCTCCAGAACTATTTATCGTTCTATCGGCATTTATTGAATTCGTCGTTGGTTACCTATTAGTCGTTGGTATTCTCAACCGTTTATTGGCTGTTGTAGTAACCATATTATTTATCATGACAACGACCATATTTGGCTACACTGAAGTGGTGGGACATGCGATGATTCATATTGTTTTAATCATTTTTATTATCGAAGGAATATCCTTTTATCATCCACCAATTAAAATGCATAAGACCCGATTGGACCAAATGATATTTGTTTTCCTAAACTTTTTATTTGTGCTAAGTACATTTTTATTGATTTATTATCGCTTTGCATGAAAAAGGTGCCTGACCCCCAATAAGCTAATGCGTTACCAGGGGGCAGGCACTCCATTTGTATAAGTTCCGTGTTTTTTACAGAGCACTTATGGTTTAAACTACTTAGCGAGTACGTCTTCTACCTCTTGTTGATGGGAAACACAGGGAAAGTTCTCTAGTTTCTTTTTCAGAGTAGAAAAACACAGACCGTCCCCTAGTTTCCCTATACACTTGTTCTTGAGACCCCCTATCGACAAGTCACTGTTACTTGTCAAAATTACATCTCTCGACCTTGTCTTCTTTTACCTAATAACACAAAAAGGACCCGTTAAGGCCCTCTTGTCATTTTTAATGGCTATTTTCTAAAGAGATTGTTGCTATTGTAAAACAATTTATTGATCTGCAATCTATGTTGATTGGCATGAGTCCGCGGAAAGCGAGTCCCTAAGCTGAAAATCAACAGGTGTATAAAAGCAAAACTGTTTACTAAAACAATCTTTTAATAAAATACTTTGTCCACGTTATATTTCGACTTGAGTTTATTAATGATATAGGTTTCATAAATTTCTCGCTCCATTGGATCTTCCACGATACAAATATCGATTTTATGTACTTCGTCTCTGTGCATTTTAATAGGAGATACCGTATCTTCAAAATGTTTTTTTATTCTTTGACGTAGTTTCCGCGCTTTCCCAACAAAAAGAAGCTCATCATTTTTATCAAAAAATAAGAAAATGCCACCTTTATCTCTTGGTATTAGATGGAAATCAATAAATCCGTAAATATCCTTGATTACTGGTTCATTTTCTTTCGGAATTTGTTTCCGTTCTGTTATTGTAAGATCTGGAGCAGGTATGGTAATTTTTATCATGTCCAATCACGTCCCTTTTTTGTATAGAGATAAATGGTATCATATATAAGAAAGAAATGAAATTTTGCAGTTAATTCACGTCCATGCTTCCTTCTTCCGTTCTCTCTACTAGCTTAAATAAAAATCGATAAATTAGACGATATGCTTCCTCTAATGACATCTCCTCTTTAAACCCATTCACAAAATTCAAAGCGAAATTCAAGTCCCATAAGCCATCGCCTTGATTAAAAATCAATTCAAATCTTGCTTCATCTCCATGTAAATCCTTACGTAAGTTTTCTTTAAGAGATGACCCAAACTTTTTCTGCAGCTTCAAACCTACCATGACATCGTATGTTCCAAATACATCATTCACTTCAAATGAAATCGCATCAACGCCGATTAGTTCCAACCAATTAGATTCAAAGTATAGAAATTCATTCTTGTGTTTTTGTAGATAGTCAATCGGGTGTTCTAAAAAAACGAATGATTCTTTAGAGAGAGTTTCTTCTGTTTCTTTATCACATCTTTCAATGTAAGCTTCAAGGAAACGTGTAGTAGGATCTATTTCTATTAATGTAACGTCATTTGAAAGCAATTCATATTTCTCAATATACTCTTTTTCCTCTTGATATAATGGCATTGACGAAGGGGCGGTTTGTTCTTTACTCATCAACTCTGATGAAATGTATTTTTTCAATTGTTTTTGTAACATGGGTGTAGCCTCCTGTATTTGGTGCCTTACCCCGGTGGACTAAAGCGTCTTTCGTTCCAGAGGTAAGGAATTCCATTATGTATCATTTACTCTTTAGCGACTACGTCTTCTACCTCTTGTTGAAGTGCTTGATTCGCTTCTTTTTTGTCCATTAGGTTTTCTACTTGAAGAAAACCTTGCACCATTGCTTCTGTCTTTTCCACTACCTTCATGGCGCTTTGTTTTTTTAATTTGCTCGTTTCTTTCTTTCTGGTATTCCTCCCGATCAGGGATACTTACTCCTTTAATCACTTGTATTTCGAATTTTTGATGAATCCCTTTTTCAATCATTCGTAGGAACTCCATATCCTTAGGAGCCACTAAAGTAATGGCAACCCCATCCCCACCTGCACGGCCAGTTCGTCCAATCCGGTGAACATAGCTCTCAACATCATGTGGAATATCATAGTTATAGACATGTGTTACTCCTTCTACATCTAGTCCCCGTGCAGCAACGTCTGTTGCAACCAAGAACTGAGTTTTCGCATCACGAAATCGTTTCATCGCTTTTTCACGTTTGGACTGTGGTAAATCACCATGCAACTCATCTGATTCATACCCGTTGGCAATCAATGCATCATGAAGCTTTTTAGCACGAATTTTTGTACGACAGAATATAATCGCTAAAAAAGGACGATGCTCTTCGATTAAATGCAATAAAGTTGCTTGTTTTCTCCGGTCAGTTGTTTCAATCACAACTTGTTTAATCTCTTCAACAGTTACTTTTTTTGCTTTCACTTCTATAAACTCTGGCTCTATCATGTATTTTTTTGCAAGAGAGCGAATTTCGTTAGGCATTGTTGCAGAGAACAACATGGTTTGTCTAGATGGGAATGTTTCATGAATGATGTCATCTACCTCTGGAAGAAAACCCATAAGTAACATTTGGTCAGCTTCATCGATCACAAGCATCTGAATCGTTGAAAGATCAATTGTTCCACGGCGAATATGATCTAATAACCGACCAGGCGTTGCAACGACAATATGTTGAGCTCCTTTTAACTTTTTTAATTGATGCTCAACATCCTGACCACCATATACAGCTAACACATTGACACCATCTAAGTTCTCAATCATTTTCTTAATTTCTTTTGAAATTTGCTGAGCCAATTCTCTTGTTGGAGTTAAAATAAGGGCTTGAACATCCGAATTGTGCACATCAATTTTTTCAAGAGTGGGCAGAACAAAAGCCAACGTCTTTCCTGTTCCAGTTTGTGCTTTTGCAATCACATCCTTCCCTTCTAGTACTGATGGAATCGTCCGCTCTTGTATGGAAGTAGGCACTCCTATACCTAATGACTTTAATGTATGGTTAATCTCTTTTCGAATACCCAGTTGTAAAAAATCTGGCAAGGCTAATCACGTCTCTTTTCGTATATTAATGTCCGTTTGTTTGTTCAAAGGCTTATTTACTATAGCATATTGGTTAGTATTTACAGAGTGATTTGGATTATTAATGTTGCATTTCAATGATGCGCATTTCTTTTGAAAAAAGGGGCTTGACCCCAGGTGCGGTAATGCTTTAATGCTGAGTCGCTATATCAACATTGGGGTCAGGTCAGGTCCTTATGGTTCCGGGTACATTTTAGTCTTCTGCCAAACAATACCTTCTTTTCTTTATTCAATTTTCATGCACATATAATATTTCGGCAAAAAACTAGATATTCATTCATATTATCCTCCATAAAAACTAAAAAGGTGATAGTCGCCTCAAAAAAATGGAGGTACTATCACCCTTACATAACTCTATTTAACTACTTCATTATGAGAAGTCTCATTCGATAATGGTAGCTTTTTCGAACTAGTCATATACTTATAAACGACCGCCGCTGCAATGGCACCAATGATTGGACCAATTACATAGACAGGGAATTGGATCCAGTTGATATTGCCGCCTAATAGACTATCTACAACATATGGTCCGAAGGTTCTTGCGGGATTAAATGATGCGCCCGTAGGACCGGCAGTCATCATGATAATCCCTCCAACCGTTAAACCAATAACAAGCCCTCCCCAATCCTTTGGAGCCTTGGAGTCTACTGCAATTCCCATAATGACGAACATAAGAATAAACGCTGCAATGGCTTCGATAATCATACCCTGCATATATCCGGTAGTTGGTGCAAGTACAGTAGCCCCTAAATTACCTAACAAGACTCCGTCCATGCCTAAAACCGTTACAATTCCAAACGCCCCTATGGTACCGCCCACACATTGTGCAATAAGATATGGTCCTACTTCTTTCCATGGAAAATGACCAGTCGAAGCTAATGCGATTGTAACAGCTGGGTTAATGTGACAACCCGTTATTCGTCCTATTGAATAGATCATTGCCATAACAACAATTGCAAAGGCAAAGCTTATAACTCCAATATCCGCCAATGTTGTAGTCTCGTTGTTATTAGCCGTAATAATTCCATTAAAAGCAGCTGTTCCAGGACCAATAAGAACTAATAAAGCAGTACCAATACCTTCAGCAAAACATCGTTTGAACAGGTTGGGCGTCTCCATCAGCAGCCACCTTTATTTCACAAGTCCATGAGGGTCAATTACATATTTTCTTGAAGCGCCTTTATCAAACTTCTCGTAGCCCATTGGTGCTTCATCTAAGGATATAACAGTTGCATTAACAGCTTTTGCAATCTGTGCTTTTCCACTTAAAATCGCTTTCATTAAGTCACGGTGGTATTGCATGACTGGTGTTTGTCCTGTAACAAACGTATGCGCTTTTGCCCAACCTAATCCTAGACGAACTCTCAATGTACCAATTTTGGCATCTTCATCAATTCCACCTGGATCTCCTGTTACATAAAGACCTGGAATCCCAAGTCGTCCTCCAGCACGTGTGACCTGCATAATTGAATTTAATACAGTTGCAGGTGCTTCTATACCACTTGCACCATGGGCAGATGCTTCAAAGCCTACGCAATCTACAGCACTATCAACTTCAGGAATACCTAAAATTTGGTCAATTTGCTCTCCCAAATCAGTGTGATGACGTAGATTTACTGTTTCACAGCCAAAGCTTCTTGCTTGGGCAAGCCTTTCTTCATTTAAGTCCCCTACAATAACGACAGAAGCCCCTAATAGCTGTGCCGAATGTGCAGCTGCTAGCCCAACAGGACCTGCTCCTGCAATATAAACAGTAGATCCTGGTTTAACACCTGCGCTCACTGCTCCGTGATAACCTGTTGGAAAAATATCAGAGAGCATTGTTAAATCTTTAATTTTTTCCATCGCTTGATCTTTGTCCGGAAATTTTAATAATTGGAAATCGGCATAGGGTACCATCACATATTCAGACTGACCTCCTACCCATCCCCCCATATCTACATAACCATAGGCTGAACCAGGACGATCCGGATTTACATTTTCACATATATGTGTGTTGCGCTCTTTACAGCTTCGGCATCGTCCACACGCAATATTGAACGGGACGGACACAAGATCACCTTTTTTGATAAATTCCACATCACGACCAACTTCAATTACTTCTCCAGTAATTTCATGCCCAAGCACAAGTCCTGAAGGAGCTGTTGTTCTCCCTCTAACCATGTGCTGGTCACTTCCACAAATATTCGTTGTCACTACCTTCAAGATAACACCGTGATCACATTTACGTCCTACGTTTAAAGGATTTACCCCAGGTCCATCTCTTAACACTAAATCTGGATAACCAATATCCATTACCTCTACTTTACCAGGTCCCATATAAGCTACTGCTCTATTCCCTGCCATCTTTTTTCCCCCTTTATTAAGATCAATATGAATCAGTCAATTTATATACTTGCAATTATCGTGCCAAACATAATTTCTTTTAAAATTAGCCTTTTTAAGAATGAAAAATAAAAATGCTGTTCAGAACTTGAGCACCATCTGTCCTATTTTGATACAGAAGTGAAACAAATGTATTCATTACTTTCAAAATATTGGAATAATAGTATAATAATAGATGTAAAATATGATTTTCGCGCATAGAATGGCAATGAAAGTATTTAAGGGGGATAGGTATATTCATGTCATCCGTCAATCTTTTAAATCAAAGAAACATCATTGATCTTTCTTGGAAGAGATGTCAAAGGTTTGGACTTTCACCCACTGGCCCAATTCAGGATATCAAAATTACGGGTAAGAAATTACAAGAGGTTCTAACAGAGAATGAGTATTTGATCAAACATACTACTGCCATTTTAGAAAAGCTTTATCCTACCATTCAGTCAAGTGGACTTGTTACAGTGATCGTTGACGGTAATGGAACAATCATTCATAAAATAGGTAAACTCGATATTGATGTATCCATTGATTATTTTTCAATTGGCTCAAATTGGTCAGAGGAAGTTAAGGGTACAAATGCAATTGGACTTGCCATTTATGAGAAAAAAAACATCATCACCCACGCAGAACACCATTTCCATGTTAAAAATCACTTTCTCACATGTGCTGCAAGCCCCATTTTTTCTCCAAGTGGCCAATTTATCGGAGCAGTTAATATTAGTGCTAGGAAAGAGTTATTTCATCCTTCGATGGTTTCTTTAGCAAGTATGATTGTAGAAGCTGTGCAAAACCGATTACTCATGGATCATGTAAACCGTGAAAAGCTACTAGCATTAAAAGAAATGGAAATTACTGCTAATCTATGTTCAAATCCACATCTTACACTCGATCATGAAAGAAGAATTATTCGTGCAAATAAACCCGCCGAGCAATTATTAGGCAGTGATTGTATTGGACAGGAGTTCCATATGAAAGGTGGTTCTTCGATCGATATAATAGACGATTATTCAAATAAAGTTTTTCGTTCTGTTGTTTCCTTACATAGAAATAGCACTAAATCCTCCCAGGACAAAAAGCTTTATACAATCTCTGATATTATTGGCTCCTGTGCAAAAATAGTAAATGTAAGGAAAATTGTTAAAAAAGCATCCTTATCTGAATATCCTGTCATCATTTATGGAGAAAGCGGAACCGGTAAGGAATTAATCGCACAATCCTTACATACATCTGGTACACGGAAAACAAAACCTTTCATTGCGATAAATTGCAGTGCCATCCCTGATAGTTTGATTGAGAGTGAATTATTTGGCTACGAACGTGGTGCTTTTACAGGTGCAAAGCGTGAAGGAGCACCCGGTAAGTTCGAAGCTGCTGACGGTGGAACTATATTCTTAGATGAAATTGGAGACATGTCTTTGAAGGCACAAGCAGCCTTACTTCGCGTTTTACAAGAAAAAACGGTAACCCGAATTGGCGGAGATTCAGTTAAAGTCATTGACACAAGAGTAATCGCTGCAACAAATAAAAATTTGCGCGAGGAAGTACTAGCAGGAAGATTTAGAGAGGATTTATACTATCGGTTGAGAGGAATCTTTATTACACTGCCTCCTCTACGACATAGAACTGACATTATTGAGCTAGCAGAACATTTGATAACAAAACTAGATACCCCTTCTATTCATTTATCGGATGATGCGAAACAAAAACTAATCTCCCACCAGTGGCCAGGTAATATACGGGAGCTTAAAAGCGTTCTTATGCAGGCATCTTTTTTTGCAGAAGAAAATAAGATTAATGGTGAGGATTTACACTTTGAAGATGAGTTTGAGCGTCAACCTACTCGTGGAAATTCTGAAGTAAACACTCCACTTTCTCTGACGAACACTGAAAAAATGGCTATCTTACATACATTACATTCTGTAGAATGGAATATTACTAAAGCCGCCAACATCCTACAAATCAGTCGAAATACGCTATATCTAAAAATGAAAAAGTATAAATTACAGAAATAGAGATTTAGGGCCTGACTCCAAGTGCGGTAATGCTTTAGCACACTCGGGGGTGGGCCCTTTTAACCATTTATTTCTACAGTCCACGCCACTCCACGTTTGCCAGTTTTACTCATCATCTTTCCCCAAAAATATCTCATCTTTCTCTTTCATTTGCTATTTAGGTGGTCTGCTATCAAAATAATTATCAAATATAGAATTCAACTACTTACAACATAAAACACAGGGACGGTTCTCTTGTTTCTTTATCAGAGTAGAAACACACGAACTGTCCCCTAGTTTCAATTTTTTTATTGTTTAATAGATTTTTATAAGCTTGTACCTTTGTTGCTTATACTTTCATCGTGACTTTTTGATTTTATCTTCTTCCAAATAAAATAGATAACTGATATGAAAATTAACCATGGAAAGCCAAGGACCAAGGTATCCTTAAACATAGGAGAAAACCAAGTAGATAATACGACTGATGCTAACAAAATTGCACCTAAAATTGTTAAGTAAGGATAGCCAATCATACGTACAGGAAGCTTCCGGCCACCTTGCTGCTCCCACTTTTTTCGAAAAAAGAAATGTGTCACAAAAATCATGAACCAAACAAACATCGCACTAAAACTTGAAATCGATATCATTTGTACAAAAGCTGTATCAGGGGAAACAACTGAATAAACTGATGCTATTGCAATCCCGATTACTGAAGTAGATAAAGCAATGACAGGAACCTTATTTTTGCTTAATTGACCTAACTTCTTAGGAGCATATCCTGCACGTGATAACGAAAACATCATTCGAGTAGAAATATATAATTGACTATTCATTGCGGAAAGCGCAGCAACAAGGACAACAAAATTCATGATTCCCGCTGCTCCTGGAATGTGGAGAATCTCCATAACTTTTACAAATGGACTTTTGTCTGAACTTGCGGAACTCCACGGTACAATCATGACCATAAGGAAAAGCGTTAATAGGTAAAATAAGATAAGACGAATAACTGCAGAGCGAAGTGCAATTGGCACGGCTTTTTCAGGGTCTTCCGCTTCCCCAGCACTAACGGCAATCATTTCAATACTTAAATAACTAAAGAGAGAAACAAAGATGGCAATCCACATTCCCCAAAACCCATTTGGGAAAAAACCACCATGTATAGTTAGGTTTTGTGTACCGATATTGGTTTGATTTCCTCCAACAATGACATAAGCCGCTAAGATAATAAAACCAACAATTGCAATGACTTTAATAAGGGAGAACCAATATTCAACAGCACCAAACACATTTACACTGGTAGCGTTCACAAAAAGAAGCGTCGCAGAAAATAGTAAAATCCAGACGATCCCCGGGACAGTTGGAAACCAATATTTCATGTAAATGGCAACCGCAGTGATTTCTGTGCCAACTGCACAAACAAGACCAAACCAGTAGGAATAACGAACTGTAAACCCTGCCCAAGGATTCAAATATCGTTCAGCGTAAGCACCAAATGATCCCGAAGTCGGATGAGCAACTGTCATTTCAGAAAGGCATCCTATTAGTATCAAAGAGATTAACGCGCCAATTGCATAACTTACAATCACACTTGGGCCCGCACTGCCAATTGCAAGACCACTACCTAAAAATAATCCAGTTCCTATGGCACCACCAATTGCAATCATGGTAAGCTGGGAGGTTTTTAAACTCTTATTTAACCCTTTCTCCCTTTCGATAATATCCTGGAAATTGTCATTATGTTTCATTTTCCTCACCCTCATATAAATGACGTAAATATGCACTTTACTATTTTTTCTAGCAAACTATTATTTCTTATGGCAGCGGCATATCATTATATCTCTAGTTCCTTTACCACTCCTCTTTATTTTGGAAAAACAAGTTGGTTTTTATTAAATATGTCTATTAAATTTTTCTGCGAACCACCAATTCCAAAATGGAATCATGCATAACCCTGAGTTATCCAATGGGAACAAGGGTTACTAATATGTAGTACCTCGAAAAAGGGGTGCTTATTCGAGGCGCGAATCTCAAGTTATAAATTTCGATTTAGAAATGATCTATTACTTTTTTAAATCATTCAGCCATATTAAGCATTTCAAGAGCTAATATAATAAATTGTCCCCATTAAACTGAAGGTTTAATAATTTCATAAGTTTAGCTCCCTAATTCCTAATTACATGCGCAACAGTTTGGTTAAATACAGATACTAATCGCTCCATTCCTACACTTATCTGTTCTGGGCTTGAATGTGTAAAATTAAGGCGTAACGTATTTTGCTGTGGGTTTTCAACATAGAATGGACCGCCAGGAATATATGCAACCCCATGGTCTAATACCTCTGATAATAATTCTGTTGTATTAATACTCTCATGGACTTTTACCCAGATAAACATTCCACCTTTCGGCTCAACCCAAGATGCAAAGTTTGGATCAACCGATTTTAAATAATTCTGCATTGTGTTCATATGTAGAAAGTATTTTTTTCTCAACATACTAATATGAGCGTCCAAGTCCATATCTTTGATTAAGTAATAGAGGGCCTGTTGGTTAAGGGTACTTGACATAAGATCTGCTGCCTCTTTAATTTGCGATAAATATTTAAGAACTTGAGTAGGTCCTGTTACCCAGCCGACACGCAAAGAAGGAACAACTGTCTTGGAAAAAGTACCTGTATATATAACATGAGTTTTCTCGTAATCCATTGCTGCAATAGGGATATATTGATCATTCTCATTGAATTGAATATCTCCATACGGATCATCTTCTAAAATGAGCGTATTATATTTGTAGGCTAGTTCCAATAAGGCTTTACGACGTTCTTGACTCCAAACTCTTCCCTCTGGATTCGAAAATGTAGGGACAACATAGATAAATTTCGGTTTGTATTGAATTAATTTGGATTCTAACTCATCAAGATACATTCCATCTTCATCACCATTTACTCCAACTACGTTCGCTTCATACGATTCAAATGATTGAACGGCTGCGAAAAATGTTGGATTTTCAGTAAGTACAACATCACCTGGAGATATCATAATACGGCTAAATAAATCGATCGCTTGTTGGGCACCTGTTGTTAATAGGATATTTTCTGGCTTTGCTTGTATTCCTTTGGTCAACACACGTTGGCTTATAAGCTCTCTTAATGGCATAAACCCTGGAGTCATTCCATATTGCAAACTTTTGTTTCCAGATTCAAAAACTTTATCAAATGCTTTCTTAATATCTGCTGAAGGAAAGTAAGGTTCATACGGATTTCCTCCAGCAAATGAAATGACTTCACTTCCTTTTTTTTGAATTAGACCTGCTATTTTACGAATAGGTGAAGATTTAAACATTTTAGTTCGTTCTGCAAAACGATAGCTCATATAAATAAGCCTCCCTTCAATGATAAGCATTACAAATTTGAGTATTAAATTAATTCTGTTAATTCTAAAAATTATGTTGTATCAATACAATAAAATAATTCCGACATGGTGTCAAGTTCTTTTCTTAAAATACATCCTCAACACATAACTGTTACTAAACTTGCTCGTTTTCCAAGTAATTGGTAGAATAGTATTTACTTAATAAGTCAAGATATGTTATATAGGTCTGTATAACAGCAATTTTGGAGACAGGTTCGGACTGAAACCAAGATGATAATCTTCTTTTTTCCCGATTAATAACGTTTTATCAATGTTCCTCTATTATCATTAATTTCCACCTTTCTAACATTCCGGAATGCTAGATTAATAGACAATACTTTCTTTCTAAACGTAAGGATTATTATGCCATTTTACTATCGATACCTATAAAAAGGGGGGTTCAATTGTGAAAGAAGCAGAGAAGACTGAAGACGGCAGACACTTAAGGGCTATGAAAACTCGATACAAAATAATAAATTCTGCTCGTCATGTTTTTTTAAGGGAAGGTTTTCAAAATACAACCATAAAACAGATTATTGAACATGCCCAAATAGGTTATGGAACTGCGTATAGTCATTTCGATGGAAAAGATGACATCTTAATTTTTTTAATGGAAGATGTTATGAAGGAATTCTTCGAGATAGCGCATACTCCTTTTTTTCCTTCTACAAGAGAAGAAGCGAAAGAAATAATCTTAGGGCAAATTTTGAGGTTTCTAAAGATAGCTGAGACTGAAAGAGATATCATGAAGGTATTTTCAGAGGGAATTGGAATTTCACCTATTGCAAATGAAAAATGGGAAGACATTAGGCAAGGTTTTATTCAAAGCATTACAAAAGATATTACCTATTCCCAGAGAAATGGTCTAGCTAGAACAGATTTGAAAGCAGAAATTGCGGCACGTATGTGGTTTTATGCTAATGAAATGTACCAGTGGGAAATTGTTTTTGAGAAAAATAAAAGTCCAATGGAAGAAATAGCAGAAACAATTGTCACAATCTATGTCGATGCGATTTATTTATAAGCTTTCTTTCATAAAATAAACAACAGCTCCTACGGAATTAATATTCGGGGAGCTTTTTTTTGCACTATAATATTTATTTGGGGTATCAAAGGCATATTTCTTAAAAAGGGCGCCTGACCCCAATACGGTAATTTATAACCGTGGGCCAAGCACTAGAATTATTCCTCTTCCTCCTCGATTATAGCTAATCGGGTATTGTCACTTAAAAGAGGTACGATATGTATCGATTCATCATTATCTTCTCCATTAAAAATCTCATCCATCTTGCTATTAGCTTCTTCAGCCTCTTTCTTCCTATTTTTCACAAAAGTATAGCCTCCTTAAGTCAAATCTTTTCTCACTTTTACATTTCCCTCAAAAACTGCTTTTATGTTCAACCAATCTCCAATTTTAGATTGACTCCAAAATTAAGGTTGCGAACAACCGCTGCTATCCCTTTTCTATAAATTATGTAAAAAGGCAAACGGATTGACCGTTTGCGTTTCTATTAAAACAGTAATAAACCAATTGAAATCGGAATGAAGCTATAGAGGAGAATCATGACACAGAACCCCATGATATCCCGAATATGCAATCCTGCTATTGCTAAAGCTGGCAAGGCCCAGAATGGTTGAATCATATTGGTCCAGGCATCCCCCCAGGCAACACCCATTGCCGTTTTCGCCATATCTGCATTAATAGCCTCCGCTGCTTCGATCATAATCGGACCTTGGAATGCCCACTGACCGCCACCGGATGGTACAAATATGTTGATAAGGCCACCACTAACAAACGAAAAGAATGGTAAAGTATGTGCATTTGAAAATGTGAGGAACCACAAAGCAATTTGCTCGGAAAGTCCTGATAATGTAACCATTCCCATAATACCCGCATAGAACGGGAATTGAATGATAATTCCCCCTGCATTTTTTACTCCATTCGTTACCGTGTTTAGGAATTGTTTCGGTGTTTTATGCAACATGATTCCTAAGATTAAGAAAATGAAGTTTACGATATTAATATTTAAATCGAAGCCTTTCGTAACAAAATGATAGGCAATATAGCCCAAACCCATGATTCCGATCAACATCGAAATGATCTTACTGTTCTCAATTTTTTCCGCCGGTGTAGTTGGATTTTTCGATTCTGTTGTAGAATCCGAGTCATCTGGAATCATCAAACTAGATCGGTCTTGGTCGATTGTAGTCGTGCTTTTTATCAAAAACCGGTTAAATATTGGCAGTGTTATTACTAGTGCTGCCACAATGAATAGATTGTATGGACTAAAGAGGGTTTCACTAACCGGAATGACTCCCATTTGGTCTTCTAAAAAGTGACCAGACGTTGCCACCGTCAATGGAATTGATCCTGAAAATCCACCATGCCAAACCAGAAATCCACTGTATGCCCCTGCTACTAAAATACGAAAATCTGCAGATGGTACTTGCCTGGCCACATGGATAGCAAACAGGGCTCCAATGACTAATCCGAATCCATAATTGATTAAACAAGCGATTGATGCCACAAAAGTGACAAGCATGACTGCATGCGCTGGCGTTTTAGCCAATTTACTTATTCTAACTAGGAAATTCTTGATAACAGGTGCATTGGCTAATACATACCCAGTTACCACCACGAGCGACATTTGCATCGTAAAAGCAAGTAAATCCCAAAATCCATTTCCCCAATGCGAAACCATCTCAACTGGTCCGCTTTCTGTAAACAAGATGCCTAATACAAACACTAAGAAAGTAAGAATAATAGCGAAGATAAAGGCATCTGGAAGAAAACGATGAACTAGTCGAACGAAAAAGTTTGTTAACGCTCTCATTTCACACTCCCCTTGTAAGCATTTGAATCATTATATTCCTAATAGTTGTAGAATATGAAAATCGTTATTTTCCGTTGATTTTTCTTATAGGAGAATAGGAAATTTGGCGGAGATGATATTACTTTTTACTTAGGAGGTGTACTTTCCGCTTGGCGTGACATTTTTATTTTTGCAACTTATTCGACAAAAATGAGCAATTTCAGGTGGCATTTGCCTTTTAAAATTAGATAACTTTTCCTCTATTTCCACATTAATCTACAAAACAAGACAAGCATATAGTATAATATTTTATTAGAATGATAGATTGGTGAGGAGGTACAAAAGTTGGGTAATAAGAAAATATATATGACCGCGACTACGGCTGCAATCATTGCCTCTGCATTATTTGCTGCGGGTGAGGTTGAGGCATCAAGCACATACAAAGTTCAGAGTGGTGATTCACTTTGGAAGATTGCTCAAAAACATAATATTACTGTTACACAATTGAAGTCCTTTAACAATTTAACAAGTGATATTATTTTTCCGAATCAAATTCTTAAGACAGATTCCACCAACAATGCAACAAGCAATAATACACAACCCGTAACTGAAAAAGTAGTCCAAATACCTAGTACATCAACGGCAACTACATACACTGTAAAATCTGGTGATTCACTAAGTCGGATTGCATTGGCACATAAGATTTCACTTAATGAATTAATGCAATGGAATAACTTGAATTCCACGCTTATATTCCCAGGAAATGTATTTGTTGTAAGTAAACCGAACACAACAGAGGTACCAACTAACTCTACTCCACAGACAACAGAGAAGCCTCAAGTAGAAACGGTTCAATCTGCTACTGTTTATACAGTAAAGTCAGGCGACACCTTATCAAGAATTGCATTAGAATATAAGGTTACAGTTACAAACCTTAAGAACTGGAACAACCTGAAATCAGATATAATCTATATTGGTCAAAAGCTAAATATTGGTGATGGCGCTAAGGTAGAAGCTCCTGTAGTTGAAACTCCGCCAACAAATATTAGCTATAATGTCGATAAGTTGATTAACGTCGCTAAAGGCCTATTGGGAACTGGCTATGCCTGGGGTGGGTCTTCACCGAATGGATTTGACTGTAGTGGGTTCATTTACTATGCATATAACCAAGCAGGATTAAATATTAATCGCTATTCAAGCGAAGGCTTCCATATGCGATCCTATTATGTAAATACACCTAATGTTGGAGACTTGGTATTCTTCCAAGGAACTTATAAACCTGGTATTTCCCATATGGGGATTTACATTGGGAACAATGAATTTATCCATGCTTCAAATGACGGAGTTGTCATTTCGAACGTAAATGACTCTTATTGGAAAAAACATTTTGAAGGGTTTAAGAGGTTTTATTAAGAGATTTTAACGCGTGAGGAAGTTAATTCTTAGGGATTGACTTCCTTTTTACTTCTCATTAAAGTAAGACCTGTTGTAAAAAAGGCCACTTCCAAAACTAGAAGAGACCCTTTGATTAGACAATCTTATAATTTATTTAAAATTTCTTTAATAAATCCCGGTTCATCCTTAGGTGTACGAGAAGTGATAATATTTCCATCAACCACTACCTCTTGGTCCAAAAAGTTCTTCAGCGTTTTTATACCGTTTCGTTCTCTTACTTTACACTTTAAAACTTCTGATACTTGCAAAGGAAATTCTTGTGTTTAGGTACAAAAGTTAATACTTTCCTAATTTGTGTACGTTGGTGCTCTTTGTCATCAAACGTACCCTAAGAAACTGCAACAGATACTGGTAGCAATTGTTTCATTCGAAACCAACTCCATTTACCAGTTTTTTGTTATGTTTATTATTTTCAATTAATACAGCAGACAAATTATCACTTTGTTTTGCACGTGGATACAAATTACAATCTTTGTCCTTCTTTTCTATCTGTCTAATCTGTCTAATGGTTTCTTTTATAAAATCTAAATCAATCCAACCATTACCAATATTAGTGATACAGCCTTATTGATATTCAACAATCCTAATTTCATAATCAGTTATCTTCTAAGTCTTATTACCTCGTGTTCCTAAGGTATTAGCACTGGAAAATTTTCAAAGAAATCTTTTTTGAAAAAAAGAAAGGTATCCTGTCCTTAATTTATCGATTATTAAAATCATCTATATTCTTCAATAAACGTATTTGTTAACGCACCTAATTTTTCTACTTCTACCGTGACAATATCACCTGGTTTAATGTAGACTTGTTTGTCTTCTGGAAATCCAAGCACAACTCCTTCAGGTGTTCCAGTTAAGATCAAATCACCTGGTTCTAGAGTCATGTGTTGAGATATATAGCTGATAATTTCATCACAGTAAAAAATCATATCGGATGTATTCGAATTCTGACGTAATTCACCATTTACTATCGTTTTAATGGCTAAATTATTTGGATTCCCCACTTCATCGGCTGTCACTAAGTATGGACCTATCGGGCTAAAATCATCACATGATTTTCCTAAAAGCCACTGTTGAGTTCTTGTTTGTAGGTCTCTTGCAGATAAATCATTTACTGTACAATACCCAAATACATATTCTAGTGCTTCTTCTCTCGAAACATACTTCGCTTTTTTCCCAATAACTAATCCCAATTCAACCTCGTAATCTAGCTTATGGGTTACCTTAGGAATTTCAATACTACAATTGTGTCCTGTTAATGTATTATTAAATTTATTAAATAAGATAGGGACCTCTGGATAAGAAGAATTGGTTTCATCTGCATGCCTTCTGTAGTTTAGCCCTACACAAATTATTTTACTTGGTTGTGTAACAGCTGGTCCCCACTCTATGTGTTGTGGTTTTTGGACAAAGGGAGAATCTTTCTGTAAAGGGAGCTCCTTTAAATAGGTACTTAAAATGTCCATCACTTTAGCCCCACCATGAATCACATCTATTATGGTCGTTGGGACGCCCTCTTTTGGATGAAGAGATAAGGCTTTCTCCATGTCTATAATTCCCACTTCTTCTTGAACGCCTAACACCCATTTATCCTCTTTTTTTATAGTTAAAAGTTTCATTTTTTCCCTCCTACAAGGTTAATAGAACTTTTGTCACATTCCCTGCGTTTTCTATCAGACTTTCAAATGCAGATTGTCCTTCTTCTATTGGTAAATAAACAGTACCTGGAAGAAGCTCAACTTTTCTCTCAATTAACCAATGCAAGGCAATTTCAAAATCATCTGGCGTATAAGCAAATGCTCCCTGCATGTTAATTTCTTTTCGGATAATGTCGTTTACTGGAAGACTAGCACGTGACTCATGTAGTCCGGTAAAAATAACTTTCCCAGACGTCTTTAAAAATTCAACACAGTGGTTTCGAGTCACATCATATCCAACTGCATCGATCGCAATGTCTACCCCAATCTTAGGTATAACCCCTCTTAATTCTTCGACAGAAGAGACGGTACTTGCCCCTAACTTTTCAGCAATGTGTAATCGTTCTTTATTAATATCCATCATGATAATGTTGCTTGACCCTAAGATCTTGGCAGATTGTAATAAGAATAGACCTATCGGACCTGCACCTATAATTAGTACCGTATCTATCCCAGTAAGATTCGCTAACCGACAAACATGGACAGCACAGGCAAGTGGTTCGGCTAAAGCTCCTATGTCTAAAGAAACATCACTTGGTAGCATATAGACATTTCGCTCTGGAACACAAACGTATTCGGCAAAAGCCCCTGGAACATGAGCCCCTAACAGTTGTCTTGATGTGCATAAATGAGCTTTACCTGTTATACATTTATTGCACTTCAAACATGAAATCAAAGGATTCACAGTAACATGATTATGTACTTGAAAAGAAGATACCTTTGATCCTAACTCCTCAATTGTTCCTGAAAATTCATGGCCCATGACAAGCGGTGCTTTGCGTAATGAATTATGTCCTAGGTATCCACTTAATTCAGAACCACAAATTCCAACTTTCTTTACTTTGATTAGAACTTCATCTTCTCTAGGTGAAGGTACTTGTAAACTTCTCATATTCATTAATCTTGGTCCTTCATATACCAGTGCCTTCATGGTAGCATTCATTCCATCACTCCTTTACTAGTTCCTTTTTTAAAATTGGGCTTTCCAAGCCGAGTAATCGTACAGCTGAGTTTGTTCTTAACAAAGTTACCTATACAGCATTTACCTTCTTTACCTCTTTTAGCATACACAGGATTTCGTCTACTACCATTTGTCCTGATTTCGGCAAAAGCTGGCTGGATCTTGCTGTTTTAATTTCATAACCACCTTCAGTAAAAGCATTTTCTGTGGGAACATATCCGACACAATCGTTAGCTAAACCAATAACCATAGTTTCTTTAAAATGGCCATTTGTTTTTATCGTTAACCCTTGTTCAACGAAAAATTCACCTGGCAAACAGGCAATTGCATGCTCTCCTATTTGAATCACTTGTATTTCAGTTTCTAAATAATCTTCTTTTATTTTACTTAGGGCAATAATTTCTTTAGCATATCCTTCTTTTGGAACTCCATCTAATAGAGAAGGAACCTTCCAATTTACTTGGTCAAGAATCACCTTTGCCTCTTCCACCATTTCTGATGTGATTTCTCTTCTTGGCAATTGTACTTGTTTAGACAGTACATTTATTTGGTGCGATGATGAATAATTGATAGACCTAATTACTGCAAGCACCTTATCCGCTAAAATTTCACCGACTCGATCTGCTTCTTCAAACCCTCTTGATTGATTTGGTTCATTAATATTAATATGATTAATATTTCCTGAAGCTCCATTCGCGAATAGAACAACCAAATTTTCATCAATTTCGCTTTCTAATTTAACCGTTAATTTATGGATAAAATCCCTCGAGAAAAGCCAATCCTTTCCAACCAATATAGCAGAATGAAGTGTATAGTTTACTATAAGAGATTGAATGTTTTGTTGTTCATCCCTAACACTTAACACAAATAGATCTGGATCTATCGGACCAGCAGACTTATCTACCTTATGTAGATTGATAGGTTCAAAGTTCATTTTCAAGGAACCATCCTTCATAAAAATTCTTCTATTAAAGGCAACCGATTCCTCAAACCCTTTTCCAACTCCTAATTCTGCTGTCCACTTATGTTCGATGCAGCTTGAAACTCCAGCAACAACCTTTTCTACTAATTCATCAAGGTACTTTATAATTATTGGATGGAAGTCGTCCTTAAAACATTCCATAATATCTGGTCCAGAATGAGTGTGAGTGGCAAAAATCGTAATTTGATTAGCACCTATCCCACATTCCAATTCAATTCTTGTTTTCATTCTTTTCACAAGGAAACCTGGTACAGCTACAACATCCATTCCGATGAAAAGAATTTGATTTTCTTCATTATTTAAATACAAGATATTAGCAAAGAGGGAATCATGTACACCTCGTGAATAGTTATCCTCTCTAACATTCCCACCAATCGGTGCTCCTACAGGTGGTGTGATTTCAACTTTTTTACATCCTGCTTGCAAGAAAATCTCCCCTTCTTTATCTATTAGAAAAAAGATACTCGGGTTTATTAAACGATTCCATATTAACAAGTGCAGCCGCACCTAAAATATGAACATTTTCACCTAGAGTTGAAAATCTGATTTTCACCCTATTCGCTGGGGCTCGTAAAGCTCGTTCGTCTAACCAGTATTGGATTTCTTTCAGTAATCGATCACCTAGCTGATTAATTTCACCATAAAGGATAACCATTTCAGGATTGAAGATATTAACTAAATTGACAATCCCCAATCCAAGATATTTCCCAAGTTCCTTAATCGCGATTTTTTCAACTAGGCGATCTCCTAGTTCAATGGCTTTAATAATTTGCTTCACTGTAAGACTATCATTCTCTTTCACAAGATCTTTTAAGATTGATGTATATTCTAACTGATATTCTATTTGTTTCAATAATGCTGAAGAGGATGCATATGTTTCCCAACAGCCCCTATTTCCACAGCTGCATATGGGTCCATCAAAGCTAATTATCGTATGGCCAACCTCACCGAAACTATTATCAACACCTCTTACAAGACGGTCATCGATAATAATTCCAGCCCCAATTCCAATATCGGTAATCAAACTGACAAAGGAATTAGCATCACGACCTAATCCTAACCATTTTTCAGCTAATGCAAAATTGTTATCCTCATTGTCTATCCAGACTGGAAGTTGAAATTTACTAGATAATATTTCTCCTAAATTGACACCTGTTAAATCATTAAAGTGAATCGATTTTTGGATGGTGCCTGAATTTTGATCTACCAAACCAGGCACTCCTCCGCCAATCCCCAATAATTCTATCTCCAATTCATTCGCCACTTTAACAAACTCGGCTACAATACTTTCAATAACTGATAAACTTTCTTTTCCTTTACAACCTTTAATCGATTTTTGGGTCTTATATAGGCTATTTGCATTAAGATCGATTAGAGCACCTGTAATAACCGTTGAACTAATATGAACAGCTATTATTCCTCTACCTAGTGGGTTAAATGTTAAAAGCTGAGGACGTTTTCCACCATGAAATGTTGATTCCCCTTTACCACACTCTTTTACATATCCATCCTTGACTAAACTATCAACTAAGCTGGATACCGTAGGGATACTTATTTTTAGCTCCTTAGCGATTTCTGGCTTCGTCGTTTCAGTTTTTAATTTAATATATTGTAGAATTCTCACTTTATTTGAATGTCTTATATCCGTTGCTGTTAAAGGGGAAGACATAGTTTCACTCCTAACTTAGTTTACAAAATACCATATTTATTAAAGGCACTTACTACACCCATACCGTTTTGTAAAGCCTTCCTCATTTCATTTTCACCATTAACTTTTTCTAATGCCTTTTGCAGAACGGGTTCTATTAACTGCTTGGGAACTACAGCGATTCCATCATGGTCTGCAAATACTAAGTCACCCGGAAATACGAGAATATTTCCGCATTTAATTGGGACATTATAGTCAATTACATCGGTTCTTCCTTTTGAGTCATATGGACTATACCCTCTTGCAAACACAGGATATCCTATTTCTTTTATTTTTTCACTATCCCTTGTTAATCCGTCGATTACAGCTCCTCTTGATCCCTTGACCTGTGCAGCTGTACTTAATAGTTCGCCCCAGAATCCACTACTTGTAGACCCATTTGTAGTCGCTACAACGACATGATCTTGTTTTAGTTCATCAATGGCTTGCAGTTCCTTCTTATATGGCTCTGTTGGTATTTCGTAGACGTCTGTAGCAAGCATGGTAAATGCATAGCCTACTATTTTAAAAGAAGGATCTACAGGTCGAATGGTATGGTCCATACCCTGGTTTCTGTACCCAAGATCATCTAATATATCCACTAAAACAGCACTATATAATTGTTCTTGTAAGAGATTTAAATTTACCGTCATTTTTTCCAATTCACTCCACTCCTATCGAGTATTGTTTATTCAATTTCTGCTTGCAATGCATCTAATGCTTCTTTCGGTGATAACTCTTTTAGAAGCACTTGTTGTGTTGCTTTAATTGCGCCTAACCGTACCTCAGTGTATGTTGGGTCGGTAATTGGATAAAATTTCGCAACTGGTAGTTGTTCTATAAAAGTTGCCTTTTCAGGGTCTTTACTTGCCATACTATCTCCTACTTCTTCAATGACTGGCAACATTCCTTCATTTGTCATAAACTGTTCATGATTTTCAGCCGAGTAAAAATACTCTAAAAACTTTCCAACAGCATCAGGATGTTTTGTTGACTTAAATACCATTAACACGTCTTCAACACCCAGGTTAAATGGATCTTTTCCATCGTTTACTGGTATCGTTGACACACCATAGTTCAAGTCTGGAGCATCCTTTGCTAAAATCGTTGGTAAGAAGTTAGCTGAAATCATCATACCTAGCTCCCCAGCTCCAAATACCTTATGCATTTCATCACGGTTAATAGCTGTTGGTTCTGGATTCGTGACTTTATGATCGTGAACTAATTCGCTCATAAATTCAAGAGCTTCCACGTTTTCAGGAGAATTCAAAGCCCATTTGTCATCCTTTTTCCAGCCTCCACCATTCCCCCATGTGAAGTATGAAAAATAAGCTTGACCTTCAAAGTTCGTCATTGGGATACCAAATCCGTCTTTACCTGTTTTCTCTTTAATCGTTTTACTTACTTCAACAAGCTCTTTCCATGTTTTTGGAGCTTCTTTAATTCCTGCCTCTTCAAAAAGATCTTCGTTAAAGAATAGACCTCGGATAGAGGCCAAGTAAGGAAGAGCATACACTTTACCATCTACAGTATTTGCATTAAAGAAGGACTCGTAAAACATCCCTTTTAATTCTGGAGAAATTACATCTTCAACAGGTAGAAGTAAACCATCTTCTGCAAAAGCAGCAAATTGAGATGTATTTAAAAGATCAGGAGTTTGATTTGTTGCTACCATTGTATTTACCTTCTGCTCAAGAACATCCCAACCAATAACCTCTAATTCTACCTTAATATCCGGATTCTCTTCCTCAAACTTGTCGATTACTCCTTTTAAATACGGCTCTGTCGCGTCACTATATTGAGCAGCAACAAATTTAATTTTTTTCACGTCACCATCTGAATCTTCTTGGGATGTTTCACTATTACTAGAACAGCCAATCAAAAGCAAGAAAAACAGGATTAAGACAAACACCACTTTCATAAATCCAGATTTCTTTTCCATTTCTTTTTCCCCTTTCAGTGTTCAAATTGATAGTCGTACAATTAATCAACTATTTTTGCTTCCAAACGAGTAAGCATGTCTTGGACATGTCCGATTACCTGATCTTCTGTCTCAGGTAAAAGCTGGCTTGTTCTAGATGTAATTGTCTCATACCCCCCTTCCTTAAATGCTTGTTTTGTAGGTACGTATCCAACATGATCATTTGCCAAACCAAATATGAGAGTATGTGTAAAAGGAGAGAGCTCCTTTATCTTCAAACCTATTTCAACAAAAAACTCTCCTGGTAAACCTACAATACAGACATCACCAATCTGAATGGTCTGAATCTCTGTTTTTAAAAAGGTTTCTGGAAGTTTGCTGAGATAAATTTCGTCTAATGCATACGTTTCCTTCGGTTTACCATCCAATAAAGAGGGAACCTTCCAGTTTACTTTCTCTAGTAGGGCAATCGCTTCTTGTACTCTTTCTTTTGATATTTTCCTTCGAGGTAGTTTTATAGATTTTGTTTGGCTATTTATTCCAAAGTCTTCCAAATACTGTATCTCATCTAAAGCACATACCACTTTAGAGCAAAGCACTTCGCCAATTCGTTTTGTCTCCTCAAATCCACGTGTTTGATTTGAATCATGAACATTTATATGGTTAATATTCCCCACTGCACCATTTGCAAATAAAACGACAAGCTCTTTACTTATTTTTTCTTCTAGACCATCCGTAAGTGGACCGACAAAGTCTCTAGATATTTTCCAATCCTTCCCTACTAAAATGGCTGGATGTAATGTGAAATTTACAAGTACACTTCGGATTCTGCCGACTTGATCCTTAACAGAAATCACATAAAGTGAGGGATCAATCGGTCCACTAGTGCCTATTACATCAGCTGGATTCAATGACTCCCAATTCATCCGTAGTGACCCATCCTTCATAAATAACCTTCTGTTAAAACTAACACTTTTTTCATGTTGAGTACCAATCCCTATTTTGCAGGTAAAAGTATTTTCCAAACATTGTTCAGTGGCTTTGACAATTTTAAATTTAAGGTTTTCTAAGTATTCACGTATAATCGGATGCTTTTCTTCACTAAATATTTGAGTGTCTGGTCCAGAATGTGTGTGTGTTGCAAAAATAATGATATTCTTTATAGGGATTTGAAAAAGAACTTCAAGATATTCCTTGATATCTTTTGTAAACGAATCATGTACATTAATAATGTCTAATCCTATAAACAATATGGAGTGATTGTCGTTTTCTAAATATAAGACATTTGCATACAATGGATCATGGATATCTCTTGAAATGTTATCCTCTCTAATGTTTCCCCCAATAGGCGCTCCAAACGGAGGAGTGATATCAACTTTCGAACAACCTGCTCTCATCCCTTTACCTCCTTTTATATAGCATTGTCTATAAATTCAATTTCCCCAGATGGGTGAATTCTCTTCACTTTCGAATCCCCCTCAAAAACTACCACTTTCAATTCTTTCTTTACCTCTTGTTTCTTTTTAATTACACCTGCTGTTTTATTTGAAATCGCTTCTTGTAATCCATTTATTCCTAGCTCTGGGATACTCGTAAATGGTTCTATCGCAAGAGTATACGCGTTGCCGTACCACGGGTAGCTTTTGTTCCCACCAAATTCTTGCCATATCCAGATATAAGGAAACATTTCAACTGGCCAGCTCATCCCTATTCCAATACCAAGCTTTTGGTTGGTTAACCCGAACCATCCTTCTTTTAGGTTACGAGCAAAAAGCATATCCGAGGTTCCTTCATTGATACTAACTATCTCCTTCATATCAACAGGGTTCCCCTGACTGTCTTTTCCAAGAGGCCACACGAACGCATCATTTGTTCTAAAACGATTGTTATCTTCCTGTTTTTTCTGCGAAATGATTTCGCAACTCGGTAGGGATAGAACACAATCCTCACTTAAAAAAGGTGCACCGAATGCAGGGTGATGTCCCCACATATAATGTAAGTCGATATTTCCATGATTCTTGATCGTTTCATTAATATAGACAACCTTCTGACCTGCTTTCAATTTGATTCTCTTTTTGATTTCAAATGGAGTCCGAACAGTTTTTGTTGTGAGAAGTACTTCAACTTCTTCTGTAGTGTCTTTTAATATTTTGTATTCCCATGGTAGATAGGTTACTTCTCCATGAAAGCCAGTTGAGCTTCCTAAATAAGTAGTAGAACCGCTAGCTGAAGGAAATAATTCTTGCCATCCACCGAAATAGGAATCCATAAAATGTTCAGAAGGTGTAGTAGCAAAAGGAGTGGAGTTTGGTTTTCTTATTCCAGAAGGAGACCTCCATAAAAAATCGATATCCATTGGTTTGTAAATAAGTTCAAATATGTCGCTTCCTTTATCTACGAACATAGAAAGCTTAAGATATTCATTTTGAAGAATAAGTACATTCATGCCTTTGTAGATCCATCCCGTTTCAATCCTACAGCCGTAATTTCTTTCATGTATCATTATTTGTTTTTCCCTCTAGCTTCTACTTGAATGAATCTTTCAATTTTACCTTTGCGGTATCCAATCAGCTCATTCGCTAAATTAACCGTTGGACAAACATGATTCGGAATGATTTCTACTACTTCTCCAATTTGAATATTCGCTCCTACATCCATACTTTCAATTACACCATGCTCTTCAGATAACCAGCTTACATAAACATCCTTATTCTTCACTAATCCAAATCCTTGGTTAAATCCACCCTTATCAGAAGATAATGTTTTGGAACCAGCATCGACGATCACTCTATTACGGTCCGGTTTACTAACTACCGTTGATACGATGGTTAGAGCACAATCCTTTTCATCGATAAGCCCCAGCTCGATCAGGGTACCATCATTGAACACATAGGTACCTGGTCTCATTTCAGTTACTCCAGCAACCTGATGACCAATATAAGAGGTAGGAGTTGATCCAACACTAATTTCTGGGATGTCGATGCCTAGCTTTTCTTTCACCAATCTTTGTGTAGCTACCAAGTATTCCCCCTCCTGAACACTAATCTCTTGTAATTGTTCTTTGTTCTTCGTCTTATACGACTGTCCCGCATGAGTCATTAATCCTTTAATGGTTACATACTCAAAGCCTGCTAATCTCTCAATAAGCTCGACAGTATTCTCTTGATCTTTTCCAACACGATTTAAACCTGTGTTCACTTCAACATAAACCTGCATTTCTTTCCCTAATTCCGCACCGACTCTATTAATTCCCTCTCCAACCTCTACACTATCTAAGGAAGTAATAATATTGACTTCTTTTGCAAGGACCTTTAACCTTTCTAGCTTCTTTTCTCCAATGATTGGGTAGGCTACTAATATCTCCTTTATTCCGTGCCTACTCATCACTTCTGCTTCTCCAAGCTTTGCAACTGTAATCCCTGCCGCCCCGTATTCGATTTGTTTTAGTGCAATATACGGACTTTTATGTGTTTTGATATGCGGTCTCAGCTTTATCCCGCTTTCCTTTGCGAGCATTGACATTCTACGAAGGTTTTTTTCCATGACATCAAGATTCAATACTAACGCCGGTGTATCGAGCTCCTTTAACATAACTATCTCTCCTTCTTCTTCCTAGTGCTTTACACTTCCAGATGTCATTCCACTGATTAAATACTTCTCGATCATCAAAAAGAGTACAATCGCAGGTATGGTTGTCACAAGAGATGTGGCAAATAAGTATTGCCATTTCACATCAAACTTTCCAAAAAAGGCATAAATCCCAACTGTTAAAGGCTTGTTTGTTTCTGTGGAAATTAGGGTTAAAGCAACAACGAATTCGTTCCATGCCATAATAAAGACAAAGATGACGGTCGTAATAATTCCTGGTACGGCAAGTGGAAGAATAATTTTTCGAAGTGCCTGCCATTTTGTACAACCATCTAACCATGCCGCCTCTTCTAAATCATAAGGAATGGAGGAAAAGTATCCATTTAGGATCCATACTGCAAATGCCTGATTAAACGCAGCGTTTACTAAAATTAATCCCCAGATTGAATCCATTAAACCTAAAAACTGAATCTCTCGAAACAAGCCGACTAATAGAACAATTGGAGCAAACATTTGGGTTACAATAATTAGGTAAAGATAATATTTTTTGCCTACAAAGTTTAGTCTAGCTAATACGTAGGCTGCAGGTATCGCACAAACAAGTGTCACTAGCATTGTGCCTCCTGAGATATAAAAGGAATTAAGTAAATAATCTAGTAATGGTATTTTGTGCCATATATCAATAAAGTTTTGAAATGTCCAATCCTGTGGTAACAAAGTAGGAGGTAACGAATAAACTTCCTTCTCACTTTTCAATGAAGTAATTAGCATTATTAAGTATGGAAATAGTAAGACAGTTGCTAAAAGATAAGCCGAAATAATAAGAAATCCTTTTTTCATTCCTCTAGGTTTATGCATTCGTTAGTCCCCCTTTCTAGTTACTAGTTTTAAATAGAATAAGGCAAATGATAAAAGTAATATAAAACTGATAACCGATACAGCCGCAGCTTCACCCATTTTATTTTCCTGAAATGCAAGTTTATATAGATATGTAGTAACCAAGTCTGTCCGGTTAATTGGATCTCCTTTTGTAATTGCCCAGATAATTGGGAAGGAGTTAAAAACATAAATCGTATTTAATACTGTGCTAACTGTGAGGGCCGGTTTCAATTGTGGTAGTGTAATGTAAAAAAAAGATTTGATTGAATTGGCCCCGTCAACACTTGCGGACTCGTACAAAGATGATGGAATTGATTGTAATCCAGACAAGAAAATAAATGAGGTAAAAGGAATTGTCACAAATATCCCTACAACGATCATGAGTGGAAATGAGAGAACTGGATCTGCAAGCCAATATATATTCTTTTCGATAATCCCTAATTTTAATAACATTAGATTGAGAGAACCGTAGTTGAAGTCTAGAATCCATTTCCAAATTACTGCTGTAATGATCGTCGAAACCGCCCAAGGCACAATCAACGTAGCGCGTACAAAACGTCTTCCAGGAAATTCTTGATTCAACAAGCTAGCGATCCCTAAGGATAATACGGTGCTGATTCCAACTACAGCGACGGTCCAAATGAGCGTGTTTTTAAGCACCTTTAAGAAGGTTGCATCCTTAAACAGAGTTTTAAAATTTTCCAATCCAATGAATCCCTTGCGTAAACCAGATAGACTCATATCTGAGACAGAGGTAATCAACAATTCAATGATTGGATATAATACAACCGTAAAAATTAATAAGACACTTGGAAGTAGCCATAGATATGGTCCCAAAACAATCTTTTTACGCCTTTTTCTCACCGTCTGAATGTTTTTTTGCTGCGACAATGGTATCTCTACATCGGTTCCATTTACTTTCATGCTCTTCCCCCTTTATTTAAAAGTTTTAGTACCTATCCTTTTTTATAAGTGATTCTTTCACCTACACCCATTAGCAGTGTAATATCAGCAATATTTTTTTCTACTGCGGCTCGATGAATTTCCAAGGGACTTAAATATGCCTCTTGCCAAATATTCCAGTGCATTGGAATAAATAATTTTGGATGAAGCATTTTTACTGCTTCACATGCTTCGCCTGCTGGCATGTACCAATTGACACCTGGAGGATTGATAGCTGTACTGACAAATGCAATATCGATATCATACTCCTCACCATACTGCTTAAATTTTTCATGTCCAAAACTATCACCACAATAAATCATAGTGATTCCTTCCGTTTCAATTAAATAGATATTCCCATCTGGACATGCTGGGTCAAAGCATTCGAGTGTTGTAATTTTCATATGATCAATATTAACTACATCACCGGCTTTGACACTTCTCAATCGATCGTCTGAAAAACCCCAAGAAGATGCTTTATTTGTTGAAGTCATTGGACCAATAAATATGGCTTTGGTATTTTTTGCAACTGCTTCAATGGTTTTCTGGTCACAATGGTCATCATGTTCATGACTTGAGAAGATTAAATCTAATTTTCTAATTTTATCTGCCTCAAATGGAATAAACGGTTTTCTCGTTAAATCAGCTGTGTCTGGCAGCGTATTTAAGTATGGGTCCATCATAAATAGCATATTTTGGGTCTTACATACAAAACCAGCCCCAGCCAAATACCATATTGAAATCTCGGATGATTGAACGTCGAATTCTAAAATCTCATTCATTAAATCCATTTCAATTCCTCCAACCTTCTAATTGATTCCCTACTTCTCAACTCCGCACCATTTTATTATTGTTAGCGCATACATTTTAATTAACTTCTTATAATCATCTACATAAATGAATTCATCGGGTGCATGGGCATTTCCACCCTTTGGTCCCCAAATAATTGCTGGAGTATTGCTGTACATATTGAACATAAATGAATCACATGCAAATGGCGCACCATCAATGAGTAATTCTTCCTTACTTTCTTCAGACACCTCTTTTACGACGTCAAGGATTCCGTGATTCTCCGGAATACTTGTACCTGGTAAAAAACGAATGAGTTTTTGGACTTTAGGAGGCATCATCTTTAATAACTCATCCTCTTTTGACTTTTCCATTATAAAGGCTTCAAACTCCTCACGCAGTTCTTCCTCAGTTGTACCTGGATAGCATTGGAACCAGACGTCCAATGTACATTCACTAGGTACTCGATCGCAAAGTGGGAGATTGATTGGGCCTGCTTTCAAACCTTGTATGTAGGTTGGAAGACCTGGATTTAGTTTATAATACTTTGAGTTAGGTATAGCTTGACTTCTATTTTCTTCAAATTGGCGAAAGATCTCTATAAATCTAGCAGCCGGATAAACTGGGTTTAATAGTTTTTCCCCACTAAAGGATCTACCTGCCCGACCTTGAAATTTAATTCGGAACATACTTCCTCCTTGAGCAGCAGGACAAACAATCATATTTGACGGTTCTGGAACAATTGCAATATCTGCTTCATAGCCTCTTAATCGACATGCCAGTGTACCGTTCGCTCCCCCGTATTCTTCATCCACCACACTTTCAATGATGACATCCCCCTTAAGCCTTATGCCTAATTCATTAAGGAGTTTTAAGGCCATCATGGATGCGGCCATTCCTCCTTTCATATCAAATAACCCTAATCCATATTGCCTTCCATCTTTAATTTCCCCAGCATAAGGATCCACCGACCACGGGTCATCGCCTTCCGGTACGGTATCCATATGCCCTGAAAAAATAATAGACTTTCCATTACCTGTTCCTTTTTTTGTACCTACGACATTTGGGCGATCCTCATAGAATCGTTCCCCTAGGTATGCAGGATGTGCTGTTAATCCAGGTACATCCGTAGGTAAAAATACATCTGTTTCACAACCAAGTTCTTTTAATGTCTTTTCAACTAATTGTTGTACCTCTTTTTCTTCACCTGTAGGATACCGATTCTGGCTTGGAATAGAGACAAGAGAACGATTGAAAGCAAGAATCACTTCTTGATTATTTGTAATCCATTGATCAATTTTATCTAGATAATTCGTATCTGATTTATTCACTACTCCTGACATAATTGACCTCCATCTACTACAAGCTCTGTACCTGTGATAAATGAAGCTTCATCAGAAGCTAAAAAGCAAAATGCATTTGCGACTTCTTCAACTTTTCCATAACGATTTAAAGGGATTTTTTGAGTATATTCTTTGAGTTCTTTTTCAGTAATCCCTCCTTCAATTGCTAGCTCAGTTAAGATAAACCCTGGGCAAACATTGTTTGCTCTGATATTATATGGAGCTAATTCGATCGCCATCGTTTTCGTAAGTAGCTTCACTCCACCTTTACTAGCATTATAATGTGCTAGATTAGCCTCAGCTAATATTCCGTTACTAGATGACATGTTTACTATCGAACCAGATTTCTGTTTTACCATCTCTCTCGCTATAACTTGTGAGCAGAGGAATGTCCCTGTTAAATTTACTGAAAGTGTTTTATTCCAATATTCATCTGACACTTCAAGAAATGGTTCAAAGTGAGCGATTCCCGCATTGTTTGCAAGAACATCGATACGCCCTAGCTTCTCTTTAGCAAAAGCCACCAGAGTCTCTACTTCCAAGCGCTCCGTTATATTAACTTTTATCGGGTATACTTCGCCATATTGACGAAGTTCGTCCTCCGCTTTGTTTAAATTTTCTTCGTTAATATCACAAATTACAACCTGCGCTCCTTCTTGGAGAAACTTCTTTGCAATGGCTAAACCAATTCCTCGTCCTGAGCCTGTAACAATCGCCTTTTTTTCTTTTAAACGCATATACTCACTCCTTATCAGATTTTTCATTTGAAAAAGCTTGTATTAATCGCTTATTTCAACTACCATTTCGATTTCCACAGGGGTATTAAAAGGTAGGTCACTCGTACCTAATGCTGATCTCGCATGTACCCCCGTTTCACCAAATACTTCTTCGAAAAGATTTGACGCCCCATTGATTACATACGGCTGTTCAACAAAGCCTGGAGCACTGTTTACAAATCCTAATACTTTTACAATACTTTTAATACGATCAAGATCACCAAGATGCTCTTTTAGGACAGCAAGTAAGTTGATAGCTGTTTGTCTAGCAGCCTCCTGACCTTGTTCTATCGTTAAATCACTTCCAAGCTTTCCTTCATACATTAATTTTCCGTTTACACGGCAATCGTTACCGGATGTATACACAAAATTACCGTTACCGAATGTTTTTGCAGGAACATACGCTGCAGCTGCTTTAGGTGCTTCTGGTAATTCAATTCCTAGTTCTCTTAGTCTTGCTTCTATTCTTGACATATAAAAAACATCTCCTTAAACTAATTTTGTTAGTTAAACTAAATAATTTACTATACAAAGCAACATGTCTTAAGACGTATCTTAATATCATAGAACAACATGTTTTGGAGCTATTTGTACATGATTCTTTAAGTCAAGTGTTTCAGTAATGGTCATGAAGGTTTGATTATGCGTCTTCTGCTGAGGTCAATATAAGAATTAGTGCGAAGTTGCTTATTAATAAGTTAATAAGTTTAGATGTTTGATAGTTAAGTTGTCTTACACTTATATTTAATTGAAGTCAGTTGTTTAACCTATTTTATGAACCTTGAAATGTGTGGACACTTTTTTAATTTAACTTTCCATTTATGACTCCACCGTCAATGACAAAGGAGGAACCCATCATAAATCGAGACTCATCTGATGCAAGATAAAGCGCTGCAAATGCCACATCGATCGGTTTTCCTAATTCCTGGCTTAATTGTCTTCTTTTGATCGCATCAAGTGCTGCTTCTGGGTTCGGATCTCTGGATAGATAATCCTCTACAAATGGTGTATAAATAGTACCTGGCATCAATGCATTTACTCGAATGTTATACTTTGCATAATCAACCTGCATTGATTTTGTTAACGATAATACAGCTCCTTTACTAGCTGAATATGAAGCTCTATTAGCTAATCCTATATCCGCTAGACAAGAAGACATGTTAATGATGGATCCACTCTTTTGACTCATCATAAAAGGGAGAACGTATTTTGAAACTAAAAATACACCATTAACATTCACATTCATCACACGTTGCCAATCCTCTAATTCCACTTCATGCAGTGGTCCAACACCACTTATACCAGCATTATTAAATAGAATATCAACCCGATTTAATTGCCCAATCATGCTCTCTACTAAACTCTTAACTTCTAACGGATTTGTAACATCCCCTTTAATAAAGGCAGCCTGATGATTATTTTCACGTATTTCACTCACAACAGCTTCTCCAGCAACTTCATTAACATCGTTAACAACAACCATAGCACCCTCTGCAGCAAACAGAATGGCCGTTTCTTTTCCAATACCTGAACCAGCTCCGGTGATAAGTGCAACTTTTCCGGCTAACCTTCCCACATGATATCTCTCCTCATTATTTATTTTTAAATGCTAACGCTTACATTTGGTTGTTTTTTTATAGAACCAAGAAACCAACCAAGGATTTTACTTAGTTAATAAAGTTAGTTATTAAAGTATCTTTATTAACTTATTTATCACATAATAGCATCTATATTAATCCATAGTCAACACCTTTTAAATGAATCTTTTGATTATTTTAAATATTTAAAGATAAGTATATTTTGATTAATAACTAATAACTTCATGAAGAACTACGATGACTACAGATAATGGATTTGAC
>NZ_JBALOQ010000009.1:0-145217 GCF_036962705.1 Bacillus sp. JJ1562 | reverse complement strand
GAGTTTGTCTACAGTCTGAAAAGAGAAACGGCAGTAGCCGTTTCTCTTTTTACTTGATACTATTCTGTGAAAGTCACCCCGGAAAATTATTTGGAGTTACTTTAAATTTCGGTTTAAAAAGGCTTTTGTACGTTCATGCTTTGGATTGGAGAAAATCTCATTGGGATTACCAGATTCAACAATCTCTCCCTTATCCATAAAAATCACCTTATTCGCAACTTCCTTTGCAAACCCCATTTCATGTGTTACCACAATCATCGTCATTTGCTCTTCCGCAAGCTTCCTCATAACCTGTAAGACTTCTCCTGTTAATTCTGGGTCCAAGGCGGAAGTAGGTTCATCAAACAATAGAATTTCCGGATTCATCATTAAAGCACGTGCAATAGCTACTCTTTGTTTTTGACCGCCTGAAAGGGTAGATGGGTATGCTGAAGCTCGTTCGGTTAGCCCGATTTTATCCAATAGTTCTTTGCTTCTTGCTTGAATTTCTAATGAAGACTCCTTTTTAACCAATTTAGGAGCCATTTCAAGATTTTCTTTAACAGTTAGATGAGGGAATAGATTAAAATGCTGAAAAACCATCCCCATCTTTGAAGTTATCTGCTTTATTTTGTGTGGTTTCGAATAGATGCCATCTTTAACAAGATCTTCACCACTTATATTGATACTGCCTCCGTTTACTTCTTCGAGATACACTAGGCTGCGAAGTAATGTGCTTTTTCCCGATCCGGAAGGTCCAATAATCGCTACAACGTCATTTTTATTTACTTCAAAACTTATCTTACTAAGAACCTCTACTTGGTCATATGATTTCTTGAGGTTGGATATATCAATGATAGCCACATCCTACACTCCTTATTATTAATATTTCAATCGTTTTTCAATTCCTTTAAATAGAATCGTTAAGATCATTGTCATCAATAAATAGATAATACCTGCTACAAAGAATGGAATAATTGTAAAGTCACGATTCACTGCGGTTTGGGCAAAATGTAATAATTCTGGTACCGCTACCGCGTAGAGTAAGGCAGTATCTTTAACTAACGTCACCGATTCATTTGCCACTGAAGGTAGTGCAATACGAAACATTTGAGGAATAACGATGCGTGTTGTTGTCTGCCATTTATTTAATCCAAGCACCTGAGATGCTTCATATTGACCTTTATCAATAGCTAACAGACCCCCGCGAAAGATTTCTGCAAAGTATGCAGAATAGTTTAATACAAAGCCAATCGTAGCAGCTACGAAACGGTCTAATACTAGATATTCTCCTACTACAGGTAACATAGGTAGCCCGAAACAGATAAGTAATAGTTGAAGGAGGAGAGGTGTTCCTCGCATTACATATATATATCCTTGCGCAAACCATGAAATGGGTTTAATGTTGCTTCTTACTGCTAAAGTTAGACCGAACCCGATTGGAATAGATAGTAAAATTGCGATTATAAACAAAAGTACCGTTGCTTGTGCCCCTTCTAACATGGGCATAAGTATTGAGATTAGATAATCATAAGACATAATGAGGATTCCTCCAAAAAACAAAACAGGGTTCCCACCAGGAAATCCTGTTTTGCCTATATTTCATATACCAACGTTATTATAAAACCTTATCTTCACCAAACCATTTTTTAGAAATTTCCGTTGCTGTACCATCTTCGTTCATTTCATCTAAAGCTTTTTGAAGTTTCTCAAGCAGGGGTTCATTACCTTTTTTTACACCAACCCCGTATTCTTCAGGAGCCAGGGATTCTTCTAGTACTTTAAAAGTACCGCTCTCTTTGGATAAATAATAGTTAATGACAACCTCATCAATAACAACAGCATCCAAACGACCTACTTTTAAATCATTTAAAGCTAAAACATTATCAGAGAACTCTGTAACCTCTTTTATTTTTGGTTTAATAGGACTAGATTCTAGAGCATCTGATGCCGAGGAAAGAGACTGAAGACCAACAGCTTTCCCCTCTAAATCATCTAGATTAGTAATATTTGAATCAGCCAATGTTACAATAACTTGTGCATTTTTCAGATACGGTTTTGTAAAAAGAACTTTTTCTTTACGTTCTTCTGTAATGGTATACCCGTTCCATATTAAATCAATTCTCCCACTGCTTAGTTCCGATTCTTTTGTTTTCCAATCTATAGGTTGAAATTTCACCTCTACGCCCATCTTTTCAGCAGCAGCTTTCGCGTAGTCAATATCAAATCCTACAATTTCATTATTTTCATCTCTGAACCCCATAGGTGCAAATTTATCATCGATACCTATCACCAATGTATCTTCATCTTTTGAATTCTTTGAAGTTGAATCAGAACATCCTGCTAGTATTAAAAATATCGTTAGAATGGATAGAAAAATTGTTATTTTACGTTTCATGTTTATTAAAGCCACCTTTAACTTATTAAAATGATTTTTTAAAATGTTGTACCATTTATTATTACAGTACTAGTTCATATAAAAAATGAAATAGTAGTTTACAAACCTATAAACACTTTAGTTCACTAACATATTAGAGTGATGAACTAACGATAATAAATTTATCATAAACTTAGAATTCATGTCAATGGAATTTTTTAGCGCATTAGCAGACTAAAGGATGTTTTATGATTTTATGATAAAGAAAAACATAGTGACTTGCACTTCCCTTTGATCTTCATTAGTTAACCTTTCATAATAAACACCTTTATAATAATAAAAAAGCCTAAGAGTATTATTAAATAATCTTAGGCTTTTACTATTTTATCTGTTTTCTATACTTCATTCGGACTATTTATGAACAGATTCCGGTTAATAATGAAAAATTTCAGTTACACCGCTTTATGCTTCCATCTCTTACCTTCGTTCACAAAAAGGATACCGAGTTCGTGGTGTTCGCCTTCGTATAAGGCGCGTTGCACGTAGCGGACCTCACCGTTGATGTCTAGAACATCTAGCTTACACAATGCACGATTTTTTTGCAGTGCCATGTAAAATTCTTGAACGGTTTTAACTTGAATACCGTTGACCTTTGAAATCGTCTCGCCAATTTTGATTTGCATTTTTTCAGCAGGGGATTGTGGAATAATCCCAAGAACGAGTACACCTTGGTTTTGTTGCGAAAAAATTGATTGTCTAGATTCGTCCAAGAAATAGTGCTGTAGGTAAATTAATTCTCGTCCAGCTAATGCAAAACATGCTGCGATGATTGCAATAACTGGAAACCAAATGCTTGTGACTGCTAAGACTGTAACGACGATTCCTAATAGAATTACGCGTTTTCCAACGACAGGAATACTTTGAGTCGGAAGCATGCTTTTTACCTTATGATAAAAACCGATTCCGAACGGTACTAAAATCAATGAGTAAGCTTGTCCGGACACTGTGAAAACCGGCCACCATTCATAATGTGTGGTGAGCACTTCTCCTGGCATTAGTAAAAATACCGGTGCAAGCCACAGTCTTTGCGAAATGTGGGCACCGACTGGAAGCCCTCGTTTGCTTTTTAAAAGGTCTGGTGACGTGCCGTTATGACCTTTTTTCAGAATTAGAATTCCTTCTGCTAGTAAAAGGGCGCCTAGTAAAATTACAATTGATGCTAGGCTCGTGTTGCCCATGTCGTCTAGCAATCTATTAATAAATTTATTTTCAACTGATAGGTTTGAGAGCAAAATAATTCCGAAAAACGATACTCCTAAAATATATGCTGGTGAAAGTAAGCGTGTTTTGATCGGCAGACTAAGTAATAATGTGACGAACGCGATTAACGCGATGCTACCGAATGGAATCACTACTCCGGCTGCGATTGTTACAACTGATATTAGAAGCCCAGCGAGCCAGCCACCTGGAAGGAGTGACCTTAGGTCGTAAAAGCCGTCTTCTACTCTGATATGAAATGCGCGCCGCTCACGTTTGACTCGGAAATAGCCCAAAAGTACGCAGTACCCCGCGAAATAATAAAACAATGGATGCAGAAAGAACCGTCCAATCCCTTTTGCAAATTCTAGTAACCATGTCTCAATCAATCTTTTCACCACCTATGGATATGACTTGATATGTAAAAATTTTACGTTCGATTTACTAACTTTTATTGTACCAAATACTTGACATAAAGCATACGTTGATTTTTATGGGAAAATGGTGTTGGAGGGTTTTTGTTCTCGAAACTATGGGTTAGTCCGATATCTTATGGTTTTGGGGTGATATATTTAGATTTTGAGGCGATATATTTCTAACCTCGTCCGATATCTGGCCAATTTGGGCCGATATATTCAAAATTTGTGCCGATATCCGCAAAATCTGTTAATTACTCGGCTGCTCTGATCAAGAATCGATGGGCTTTTAAAATGGTCTGATTGGGGGCCACAAGAACCGTCCCCCTGGTTCCTTTACAAACAAAAAACACCTCTCCGCTTGGGAGAGGTGCATATAGATCTTATTTAAATAAGACTTCCATTGCTTTTTTGAGTTGTTGGTCGTTCTTTTTGTCTCGGATGGATTCGATGACCTTCGCTTCGATGGCGCCGGCTGTTTTTTCGTTGATTGTGCCAGTCGCTTCTATTTCATATGCTTGTTGGAATGCTTTTACGGCAATAACGGTTTCTCCGCTGAAGTAGCCATCCTCGCGACCTGGGTCGAATCCTAATCCTTTCAGCATTATTTGTGCGTTTTTGATTTTTTCATTGTTCATGTTTTGTGTAAGCTCTTTTTCGAACTGAATTGGATTCGCGTAGAAGTAATCAGGTTGTTTCACTTCCATGGTTGGCTCAATTCCTTTTTGGTGAATCCAATTTCCGTCCGGAGTTAACCATTTGAACATTGTTAATTTAAGGTTGCTTCCGTCGCCCATGTCACGCGCTTGTTGAACGGTTCCCTTACCAAATGTTTTTTCACCGACGATGTCATAGCCACCAGCTTCTTTTAAGGCACCTGCTAAAATCTCAGATGCAGAAGCACTACCTTGGTTCGTTAACACGACGATTGGATAGTCCTTTTGTTTTTCAAGAGTGGAGAAGAAGCGCTGCTTTTCGCCGTCTCTATTTTCAATCTGAACATATGGCTTATCCTTAGTAACAAGCTGTTTTAAAATTTCCTCAACACTTTCGAGAAGTCCACCTGGATTTCCACGAACGTCGATGATCAGGCCTTCCATGCCTTTGTCCTCTAACTCACTTAGTCCAACCACGAAATCCTCCGCTGTATCATTTGCGAATGATGTGATTTCAATAACCCCGAGTTTTTTATTATTGTATTCTTTTAGGTCTGTATATACTGTCTCAATCGGAATGGTGTCACGGGTTACTTTGATGTCCATTACATCTGTTACACCCGGTCTCATGACTTGCAGTGTAACAATTGTTCCTTTCTCACCGCGGATTTTTAAAACCGCTTCGTAAAGGTCAAGGCCCTCAATGCTATCCCCATCAATTTTGATGATTTGGTCATTTGGCTTTAGACCTGCTTTTTCAGCTGGAGAATCCTTAAATGGAGCGACAATTGTAACCTTACCTTCCATCATGCTTACCTCTGCGCCAATTCCTTCAAAGGATGATTCCAGTGATTCATTGAATTGTGCTGCAGTTTCTTCATCCATATATGCAGAATACGGGTCATTCAGTGTGCTAACCATCCCCTGAATGGCACCTTCAAGTAATTGTTTTTCGTCAACCTTTTCAACATAGCTTGATAAAATCATGTTGTACGCTTGACTGATTTTAGATAGACCTTTTGTGTCTTCTTTTGTAGTACCTTCATTGTTTTGGCTAGGCTGCTGAATGAGTGATTGTTCGTTTTGATCGAGCAACTGAACTACTAAAAACGTAACACTCGCCCCTAATAGTAAGGATAGTACCATGTATAATGCGACAATTTTACGACTCAACTGTGTTCCTCCTCCGTAACGATTACAAATCCAAATGCATACCGTTAATTTTTGTAGCTTTTATGTTCTTATTCATCCTCTTCCTCAAATAGGTTCAGGAAAAGGCACCACACATGCGTTAGTGCGATGCCTTTGTATAAAAATATGTAATGCTTGTACGCTTTATGACAAAAAGAGGTAAGCACCTCATGTGCAATTGGTAAAAATATCGCTACTGTTCCATTATAAAAGTTTTTTTAGAATGAAGTAAAGGAAAATGTAGAAACTTGTGGGCGTTCGCAGTATGATAAAGGAAATCTTTTTCAAGGAGTGGTTGTGTTGGCGTATGAAATTCGTGAGTTAAAGACGATCGATGAGTGGAAAATGGCGTTCCCGGTTATGAAGCAATTAAGGACACATTTGGTGCTTGAAGAATTTGTCGGGTTAGTGACTGAAATGCAGATTCAAGGGTATAGACTGTTTGCATTAATTGATGAGGGTAAGGTTGGTGCGGTTACGGGCGTTGCACAACAGCTCAATCTTTATTACGGAAATCATATATATGTGTATGATTTGGTGACAGATGAGGCGAATCGTTCGAGAGGCTATGGTGAAGCACTTCTATTGTACATACATGAGCTTGCCCAGGAAATGGGCTGTGGAAAGGTGGCGTTGTCGTCTGGACTGCAGCGTATGGACGCGCACCGTTTTTATGAGGGAAAAATGGGATATGAACGGAAAAGTTATGCGTTTGTAAGGGAGTTGTAGGATGGAACGAGGCTAGTGTATCGGCTAAAAACTGTATTTAGCGATTAACAATAGTAAATTCTAATTAAAAACAGTACTTTTTCAGTAAGAACAGTATTTCTGGATTATCAACAGTAAATCCCGAATTAGCTCGACTAATATAGATTTTAGCAGATTCAAGCATCGGTCCCTTCCAAGACCGATGCAATTATTTTTAATACCCGTCTGTTTTTTGTCCCATGTTTTTCGATTTCTCGACTGCCTCGTCCGCTGCAGCAGAGCTTGTGTTAGTAGTATCCATAGACTTTGCGAGGCCCTCTCTTACACGTCGACCATAATCCTCGTCGGCATTTGTGAAGTACTCCAGCATTTTGTTTTGGATTTCCGGTCGGCAAACCTTTAAGTTATCTACCAAATTGCTGATGAGTTCCTCCCTTTCAGATTCCTCAAAGCTACGATACGTTTCTCCTGCTTGTCCAAAATCGTTCGGACGGTCAATTTTTTCACGAACTAGCTTGTCGTTATAATGAGGCTCGTGAATCTTGCCCTCCTGCTTTGCTTCTGTCAATCCACCAATCGTAGACGGTTCATAATTAATATGTGGATTGCCGCTCGGTGGTACATCCACATGATAAGACATCATCCCACCACGCTGGTTGGTTGCAACGCGCTTTTTCGGTGCGTTAATTGGCAGCTGTAAATAGTTCGTTCCAACACGATGCCGTTGCGTATCTGAATAGGAGAACGTCCTTCCCTGAAGCATTTTATCATCGGAAAAATCGAGTCCATCAACAAGAACACCTGTACCAAACGCAGCCTGCTCGACTTCATTAAAATAGTTCTCAGGGTTCTTGTTTAACACCATTCTACCGACCTTTAAAAATGGAAACTTATCAGTTGGCCAGAGCTTTGTATCGTCCAGTGGATCAAAATCAAGATCAGGATGATATTCGTCACTCATGATTTGCACAGAAAGCTCCCACTCCGGATAATCCCCACGCTCGATTGCTTCGTATAAATCTTGTGTTGCGTGGCTTACATTTGTCCCTTGGATTTCATTTGCTTCCTTTTGCGTTAAATTTTTGATTCCATGCTTTAGCGGCTCCCAGTGATATTTCACTAGTACAGCCTCGCCATCCTTATTCACCCATTTATATGTATTCACACCAGAGCCCTGCATTTGGCGGTAGTTCGCCGGAATTCCCCATGGTGAAAAAAGAAAGGTAATCATATGTGTCGCTTCAGGCGTTTTAGATAAAAAGTCAAACATTCTTTCAGGGTTTGATAGATTGGAGACAGGGTCTGGCTTAAACGCATGAATCATATCGGGAAACTTCATTGCATCGCGGATGAAAAAGATTTTCAGATTGTTTCCGACTAAATCCCAGTTCCCATCCTCCGTATAAAATTTAACCGCAAACCCACGCGGATCTCGTGCTGTTTCAGGAGACTCCATTGCACCAGCAACCGTTGAAAAACGCACGAAAACCGGGGTCTGCTTTCCTGCTTCCTGGAACAATTTTGCCCGAGTATACTTGGATACTGGCTCATCGCCGACCTTCCCATACGCTTCAAAATACCCATGTGCTCCTGCGCCTCTTGCATGCACGACCCGTTCTGGAACACGTTCGCGATCAAAATGCGATATTTTTTCAATAAAATCATAATTCTCTAATGTAGTAGGACCACGATTTCCAACCGTTCGGATATTTTGATTATCCGTAACGGGATGTCCCTGCCTGTTTGTTAACGAATCAGCAGATTCACCCGTGCCTAATCGGTCATCATGAGGTCCACCCACTCCTTCCACGCTACCATGATGCTTTTTCTCCTTCATGTCGCATTTCCTCCTAAATTGGAATATCAATGTAATTATTTCCAATTGTTTCTTTTCCTATGTAATTGAAAGACAAAGGAAATTGTCGAAACTTTCAACATTCTCAAGGAAGGATAAAAACATGTTCTAATTGAAAATTAATAGAGTAGGGTATACAGGTTTAGATTAGTAGTTTGGTTTTATTTTTTCTTATCCGCGAGCTAATCACTGTTATAACATGCGCAACGGGTGTTGTTTTAAACGATAATATTACTTAAATTATAATAATTATAAAAAAGTATTGATTTTTAATTTGTAGATGTTATTATAATAAATGTATTCAAAACTACTATCAAGAGGTGATCTAGTTGAGTAACAATAAACTAACGACAAGCTGGGGAGCACCAGTTGGAGATAACCAAAACTCAATCACTGCTGGTTCAAGAGGACCGGTACTAATCCAGGATGTGCACCTCCTAGAAAAATTAGCACATTTTAATAGAGAACGAATTCCTGAACGTGTTGTTCACGCTAAAGGCGGCGGTGCACACGGTTATTTTGAAATAACAAACGATGTATCCAAATATACGAAAGCGAAAGTATTCAACGATGTTGGCAAGCGTACTCCTCTATTCATCCGTTTTTCAACGGTTGCTGGGGAAAGTGGCTCAGCTGATACATTAAGAGATCCACGCGGTTTCTCGGTAAAATTTTACACAGAAGAAGGAAACTACGATATCGTCGGAAACAACACTCCTGTGTTCTTTATCCGTGATGCGATTAAGTTCCCTGATTTTATCCATACACAAAAGCGTCATCCACAAACACACCTGAAAAACCCAACAGCTGTATGGGATTTCTGGTCTCATTCACCTGAATCTCTACACCAAGTGACTTGGTTAATGGGTGACCGTGGTATTCCTGCGACATGGCGTCACATGCAAGGTTATGGAAGTCATACATTCAAATGGACAAACGCTGAAGGTGAAGGTGTTTGGATTAAGTACCATTTCCGCACTGAGCAGGGCGTGAAGTCCTTAACAAATGAGGTTGCGACAAAACTTGCTGGGGAAAATCCAGATTATCATACAGAAGATCTTTTCAATGCGATTGAAAATGGCGACTTCCCTGAATGGAAGCTTTACGTGCAAATCATGCCATTAGAGGATGCGAATACATATCGTTTCGATCCATTCGATGTAACAAAAGTATGGTCTCAAAAAGACTACCCGCTAATCGAAGTTGGCCGCATGGTATTAGACCGCAACCCTGAAAACTATTTTGCCGAGGTTGAACAAGCCACATTCTCACCTGGAACGCTGGTACCTGGTGTTGACGTATCACCTGATAAAATGCTTCAAGGTCGTCTATTTGCATACCATGATGCAGCTCGTTACCGAGTTGGCGCTAACCACCAAGCACTTCCAATTAACCGTGCAAGAGTTGATGTAAACAACTATCAACGCGATGGTCAAATGCGCTTTGATAGCAACGGTGGTAGTTCTGTATATTACGAGCCTAATAGCTTTAGTGGTCCAAAAGAAACACCAGAAGCGAAGCAGCATGCACTCCCTGTAGAAGGTGTAGCGGATAGTGTAGCTTATGATCATGACGACCACTACACACAAGCTGGTGACCTTTATCGCTTAATGAGCGAAGAAGAACGCACTCGTCTTGTTGACACAATTGTGGCTTCTATGAAGCCAGTTGAATTAGAGGAAATCAAACTTCGTCAAATTAACCACTTCTTCAAGGCAGACCCTGAATACGGAACACGGATCGCAGAAGGCCTTGTACTAGAAGTACCTGGTGAAGTTTTAGTGAAGTAAGTAAGAAATGCGGAAGCCCTGTAAAAGGAACAGCGACTAGGCTAAGCGCTGAAGCTAGACATAGTAGTTACATTTCATTTTATTCTCACATATAATAGGTATCCGCCAACCGGATACCTATTCTTTTAAATATATAAAAAAGAGGTTGGTAATCGTGCAAGAACAAATAGCAGAACTCATACCCTTTTTAAAAGAACGTGGATTACGCATTACACCTCAACGCACATTAATCTTACAGACTATCCTTTTCTTGAAAGGTCATCCAACTGTGGAAGACATTCATCGCCAAATACCACATATTAGTCTTGCCACCATATATAACAATGTCAATCTGTTTGTTTCGTTACGAATTTTAAAAGAACTACCCTATGGCAACGGGTTGAGTAAATATGAACTCGCCAATCAACCGAATCACTATCATATTTTATGTGAATCATGTGGGGAAATTATTGATTTTAGATACCCAACTCTCACCCAAATCGAGCAAGTTGCCTGCAAGCTAACCCAGTTTAAAATTTACTCGCATCAAATGGAAGTATACGGGCTTTGTCAATCGTGTCAGAAGAAAAGCAGGTGATTTTTTAGATGCCAAAACAAATCTGTCCAATCTGTAAAACGGAAATCAAAATACTAAAACATAGCACAAGCTGCGAATGTGGGATGAAATTAAAGAAAGGCAAAAACACTCTTGCGGGGTAGTATTGGTTCAAAATGCACAAAAAGCACACCTAGGTGTGCTTTTTCTTATACTTTTAAGAACTTTCGAACAGACATTAAACTACCCCATACTCCGATAAATGCACCAACTAGAAGCAGCAGCCCCGTTACTTGGAATGCAAATGGATTAAATGAGAGGAGCTCTAGGAATGTTCCATTCAATTGTGGTTGAATCAAATTGTACAAGAAATTGTAGAAGCCTAAAATAATTCCAATTGGAATAATCGAACCAAGAATTCCAAGGAATAAGCCCTCTAGGAAAAATGGCCAACGAATAAATGAATTTGTTGCTCCAACTAGCTTCATAATCTCAATTTCTCTTTGTCTCGCAAAAATCGTAATTTTTATTGTATTTGAAATTAGGAACATGGCGGTGAAAAGAAGACCAACGATTAGGCCGATTCCAATGTTACGTGATACGCCAACCGAACTAAAAATCTTTTCAACTTTGCCTTTTCCATAATTCACACTGTAGACATTTTCCATTTTTTCTATCTGCTCGGCAACCTTCATGATCGCTTGAGGTTCCTTCGTTTTCACAACGAACACATCATGAAGTGGGTTACTTTGCTCGTATAATGCAAAAATCTTTCCATCTTCACCAAAGCTATTGATCATATTATCAAGCTCTTCATCCTTGGAGGAGAAGGTTACATCTCCAACCTCAGGTATTTTTACGATTTCCGCTTTTAATGCATCCTGCTGTTCCTGTGTTGACGTTAACTCCATGTGAACACTGATACGGACGTCTTTTTCAAGTGAAGTCGCCATGCTATTTAAGTTCATCATGATCACTAAAAATACACCTACAAGGAGTAGTGTTACGGTCACGGCGCTGACAGATGCAAATGTCATCCAGCCATTACGGCCAAGGTTTTTTGCACTTTCTCGTAAATGACGGAAGAAGGTATTAAGCTTCATAACCGTAATCACCCCTTACTTCATCACGTGCAATCTTACCACTTTCAATCGCGATAACACGCTTTTTAACGGTATTAACTATTTCTCGGTTGTGCGTAGCCATGATTATGGTCGTACCACGGAAATTGATTTCTTCAAAAATATTCATGATTTCCCAAGATGTTTCTGGGTCAAGGTTTCCTGTAGGCTCGTCCGCAATGAGCGCACCAGGAGAGTTTACGATTGAACGTGCAATTGACACACGTTGCTGCTCCCCACCGGAAAGTTCATCTGGTAAAAAACGTGCTTTGTGCTTAAGACGAACAAGGTCGAGCACATCCATCACACGTTTCTTAATATTTTTCGGATTTTCTTCGATTACTTCAAGAGCAAATGCTACATTTTCGAATACAGTTAGTCGTGGTAAAAGCTTGAAGTCCTGGAAAACAACCCCGATATTTCTTCGTAGCATAGGAACCTTTTTTTCCTTTAGTTTTCCAAGGTCGACACCGTTTATGACAATTGAACCCTTTGTCGGCTTCTCTTCGCGGTACATCATTTTAATAAAAGTCGACTTTCCCGCTCCACTTGGACCGACGACATACACGAACTCACCTTGATCGATTTTTACATTTATTCCATTAACGGCCATGACGCCATTCGGATATTTTTTATAGACATCCTTCATTTCTATCATTACGAATCACCTATCATCGTTTTTTTATCCCTCGTCCACTGAAAGTATGCCCCCCACCGGATCAATGGGAGATGTTAGTTATCTATCAAATGAAAATAGAAGCGCGAATGCCATTTTGGACATACTTGCGCCCCTATTAAACTATGCAACTTGAAATTATAAGTCAATATAAACTAGATTTCACTGCTTTTTTCATTATAACATCATTATTCGTCAAAATACGACTAAAAATATTACATTTTCTTTTCATGGTATATAGGTTGCGATGAGGATAGGGTTCAGATGGTGGTGTGTAAATAATGGAATTGGGGGAGGTGGTAGGTTCTTCCCTTGTTTTCTCCTACTTTATCAAGATTCATAGATTTTAATAGTTGAAATGCTAATTTTCCGGATGATATTTGTAAAAAATCCCTCAGTTCTTCATTAGTTATTGTAGATTTTATTAATAACTCGTAATCTTGGAGTGACTGAATAAATGCGGTTCTGGATTTTTTACAACAACTTTCACAGTACCAATATCCCCTCTTCCTTTCAATCGGTAAGGTAAGACAATCTGGGCAGTGGACCCCATTTCTAATCTCATCTTTTTGTATAGCAAATTGAGTTAGGAGATCTGGTCGTTTAGGTGTGTGGTGCTTTTCAATCGTCGCTGCTATTTTCTTCATCTCCTTCATCGTCAACGTTTCTTTCGTATGTCGCTTTTCAATTTTCTCAAATGTAAATGGGAGATTTACGCTATGCATCACTTTTGTGAAGATACTTGGTCTTGAGGCTTTAATAATGGTTTTTGGATCACTTATGATGACCAAAAATTCAATTGGTAGGATTGGAAGCTTCCGCTGAGTGAGCCAGTATCTTAATTGGCGAGAATGCCGTTTGGCTTGTAGGATTGGATTCGGCATACCTTCTTCTTCATTGTTTAGGGTTCGAATCATTTGATTGGATTCATCCTCAAAATAAAGGGTTCCTGCCATGTTCTTCACTTCTAGGATTAAGATAAAATGTGGTGTAATGATGAGTGTGTCGATTTGGAAAAAGGATTTACCGTCTGGGAGTCTGATGTCGTGTAAAATGAGGAATTCGGGTGTATCGATGAGTTCTAAATAATAATTTATGGAGAGTTCACCTCGGTATCCTTTCTTTCTTTTGGCCAATTCGACTTGGAGTTGTTGAATTTTCGGATGATCAGGCTTTAATCTTCTGATTAGTGCTACAAGGATTAAAATTTCAATTGGGATTGTTCTGGCTTTTCTTATCAAATATATCTACTCCTTTCATTTTTATTTAAAATTCGACAAATTCATTGGATTTCCTGCAAAATTTTTAATTAGTGGTTGAAGCTTTTGTGTGTTTTATTGGATATCGACCCGAAATTTGATTATATCGGCCCATGTTTCAATTTTATCGACCCATAATCCGAATATATCGGTCCAAGTTCCAATTTTATCGACCCAAAGTCAAAATATATCGGTCCAAATCAATTCCAACCCCTATTAAAAGCCTTCCGGTTCGTCCGGAAGGCAGACTATCTAATGAGTTTTATTGGATATCGACCCGAAATTTGATTATATCGGCCCAAGTTTCTATTTTATCGACCCATAATTTGAATATATCGGTCCAAGTTCCAATTTTATCGACCCAAAATCAAAATAAATCGATCCAAACCAATTCCGGCCCATATTAAAAGCCTTCCGGTTCGTCCGGAAGGCCCAAAAACAATCTAATTACTTATTTTTTCTCAGCTAACCATGAAGCAACTGCTTCTTTATCCGCACCTTCAATGATTCCACCAGGCATTCCGCCTTGACCATTCTCAATGATGTCCGCAATTTCGTCTTGGCTGTACTTAGAACCAATCTTTGAAAGATCAGGAGCTCCAGCACCGGTTAAATCTGCACCATGACAAGATGCACAGTTTTGTTGTGCGATTTTTTCAGCACTAGCGGTAGTAGCCCCGCCATTTTCACCTGCAGGCTCGTTTGCCGCATTGTTGTCGTCCCCACCACCACATGCTGCAAGAGCGAATACAAGCGCAGATCCTAATAGAAATCCAAATAGCTTACGTTTCACAGAATTTACCCCCATGTAATAAATTTTTCCATTATACAACCCTTATTATACCCCTTTTATGCTTTTTTAAAACCCTCACCTAATACCTCTGAAGCGTCCATTACGACGACAAATGCAGATGTATCAATGGTTCGAACCACTTGTTTCAATTTTGTGAACTCTTTCTGGTCAACGACGCACATGAGCATTGGGCGTTCATCATCGGTGTATCCCCCATATCCAGAGAGCTTTGTTACCCCTCTGTCCAGCTTGTCAAAAATCTCCTGTCGCACTTCATCCTGATTGTTCGTAATAATGAGAGCCATTTTCGAATTTCCTAGACCAACCTGTACCAAATCGATTGTTTTGCTTGTAACAAAAAGTGCAATCAGTGCATAGAGTCCACTCTCAATATCGAAGACGATCGCAGCAGTTAAGACGATCAGACCATCAATGAAAGCGACACATTTTCCAAGGGAGATTCCTGTATATTTATGAACAATTTGAGCGGCAAGGTCTGTCCCACCTGTCGACGCATTACCCCGGAATGTGATGCCGAGTCCCAAACCGATTCCTATTCCGCCAAACAAAGCACCAAGCAATGGGTCGAGTGTTGCGGGTTCCAGATTTCTTGAAAGATAAACAACAAATGGTAGAAAAAGAGTGCCAATTAACGTCCGGGCACCATATACCTTTCCAAGAAAAATGACGCCTGCAATGAACAAAGGGATATTAAAAGCCCACTGAACATAGGCTGCTTCCCATCCAAAAAGGGAGTTTAGAATCGTACTAATCCCACTCACACCGCCAGACGCAACCTTGTTCGGTAACAAAAACAGATTAAATGAAAGAGCCACCGTGGCCGAACCAAGTAGTATGTATATGAATTCCTTTACCTGTTGAAGTGTTGGATGTACTTCGTGCTGACGTTTTCTTCTATTCATGAAAATACCTCCGTATACAATCATGGCACTTTAAAGCCTATGGCAGTATATCATGGCTTCAAAAGCAAGTAAACGCCAGCATAATAACGTGGTAAAGCAACAAACTATACACCTACAGCTTTAGTTTGTAACGATAAATGAATAATTATTACGAAAAGGAACCTGAAGGAGAAAAAAGAGCCATCTCGGGCCCTTTTTTCATTGTTTCTTATTTACGAAATGTCCAAATATCAGAAACTGTCCTGCCTGTGTATTTGTCCTCGACTACGGTATACCATGAGTAAGAACGATTGCGTTCCAATCCTTTCCATACAGTCTCAGCGATTTTTCCGCTTTGCGCCTTAGCAGTGCCGATGACATGATCGGTGTAGACATTTACCGTAAAGTAATCCGTTGCGACTCGTTTTGTGACTGGTGCTAAATCCATTTCAATCACAAATTCATCTTTTTCCGGATATGCATCTGGGTTGTAAAAATTATAATCGTCAAGATACGGTGAATACGTATTAACCACAATTCGATTGTTATCTTGATCAAAATGTAGCAGCCTCATGTAGCCTTGGCCACCCTCAGGTCCAGCCTGATAATCTGCCAGCATTTGTGTCACAGTACGATCAGGTGTGCCATCACCGTTATCATCAATTTCATCGACCAATGTTTGCGCCTCATGGTAATGACCGCTCAACACCGCAATGACATTTTTATTCGGTACAACAATTTCGTTAAAAAGTTTGTCACCAAGGGGATGCCTAGTGCCAGTCGCAAGCATGTATTCATGGAAGTTTAAAATTGCCTTGCGATCTGGGTGGGCAGCTAAAACATCATTTACCCACTGGATGCCCTCGTCCGTCACACCCCAGCCGAGGTACACCATAATAAAATCATTGCCACCAGCTGAAATTAAATCATAGTGACCACGATTGTTTAGATAGGAACCACCATAATACGGCTTATCCTTAAATCGATTTTCCCCAAAATACTTATAAAACTGGGAATAATCATTACTCACTTGATCAACATCGTGATTTCCTGCAAGAACTCCATATGGAATGTTGTTATCATCAAGCACTTTCATATATTTATCTGCATTGTTCCATTGATATTCCTGCGTCGATTTATTCACTAAATCACCTGTATGGAACACATATTTAATTTTGAGCTGATCCTGCATTTCGGCAATCCACTGCGTTTGTCGCTCAAAAATATATGGGTAGCTCTCTGAATAAAATTGGGTATCTGACATCCAGACAAAGGTATAGTCATACTCATCTGGCGAGCTAGGAATTTCATCTTGAACAATCACATTTATTTTAGAGTCGCGTGCATAGTCGCCTACGTTGACATCTCCAGTCAGTTCAAAATCCTCTTTACCCGCTACTTTATAATCAACTAATGTCCATTCTTCTGTACTGTGGTTCCAGGCATACATTGAAACCTTTCTACCCTCAAGCGAATTTCCTTTCCATAAAAGCTCTACTCGGTCTTTCTCATCAAGTAAAGAATCTACTGTGACTTCGAATCGATGGTAAGGGAATTGTGTGTCAGAATCAGACACCAAATAGTTGCCGTCTGCTTTTGAAACAAGCGAAGTATCATCAGACGTAAACGGCTGCTCTCCTTCAGGAATCATTTCTTGTGGCGGCTCAAAATCACCTGCATTTTTAAAACCCTTCACACTTGAATTCACATCGTATTGATGAGCTTCATAAAACGTTACATCGAGCTTATCCTTCGTTGGGTCCTTCACCTTTACCTGTAAAGTCGGGTCACCATTAACTTTGGCATTTAATTTTGGTGAGACAAGCTCTGGTTTATTTGGGTTTTCATCGGCAACTTCAAAATGAAAAACTTCCTCTTTTAGATTTCCTACTTTGTCAGTTGCAACAACCTTGAGCTCATGTTTACCACCTTCAAGCTTTGAAGACGCTGTTTCAAACGGAACTTGAATTTCCTCACCATCTAAGGTGACCGTCACTTTTTCAACACCAGAAAGCTTATCCTTCACATCGACATCGATTGTAAAAGCACCCTTGTATGCTTTCTTTTTCAGATTCGTTTTAATATCGGGTGCTGTGTTGTCTACTATAACTTCCGAGCGGACCTCTTCATCTGCATCTTGAACAAGGACCTCGTGCTTCTTGTCTTTAATAGAGGTCGTATCCCATTTATAGGTTAAGGAGTGTGCTTCCTTTTCCGTAATCGTAAACGTAAAATCAACGAATGGATTGTTATCATTCATTTTCAGGACACGTGCTGGGTCGCTGTAGTTCGGATCTTTGATCACCGTTCCATCCGCTAGAACTAGACGAACGTTTCGTAAATCATAGTCATCTCTGTTTTCTGCGGACCCGAGATCAAATGGTGATGCCTTGTTACCGGAACGAACGGTTATCGTTGTGTCGCCAACTGGAAGTCGTTCTGACTCAATTGGAATGCTGAATGTTTTCCATTGCGTGAGCCAATCTTTATCCATCACATATAAAACTTCTTCGCCCATCGTAACGGCGTTTTGGAAATACGTATTCAGTCCATTTACCTCAAACGCAAAATACGCCGTGTGTTCAAGGGATGGATTTACCCCTTCCGTTACTTCATTGCCATCAATCAATAGCTTCATTTTTTCTGGAGAGTCTACTGCAGAAGTCGCCTTGATGATTTTTTCCCCACGAAGCATTTCTCCATTTTGCAGATTGAGTCGTAGGCTGGATTGATCAAGGTCATTTGTAATGGTGACGCGATAGCTCTCACTAGTTACTTCATTACTTCCATCTGAAACTACGAAATAATAATCCACATACTTATGACCGATTAAATCAGGTGAATAGACCGTGTGATGATAAAGAAGATCATCGTAATTCTCTTGTAAAATCGCTTCGCTATATTCATCCTGATGGTCAATTTTATAGAACAAACGGACAGATTTGACTTCCTTGTCGTCTGTTACGTTTGCCACAATGTCGATATTGTCCTTCTGGTCCACCTCGGTTGTTTTCGTTAGGTTTTCAATTGTTGGTGGTACTGTGTCTTTTTCAATTTGTACAGGCTGACTTGGTACCTGGAAGCCTTCCACTTGACCTGGAGTCGCATCCAGGATGCTCACTTTTTTTGAAAGAGTGGATTTATTGGTTGGATAGAGATAGACAATTCCTTTATTTGCAAAGGTGTCATCGACGTTCGGTTCATCGTTATAATAAGCCACCGAAATCTCTTTATGTGTATTCGTTCCAATCACAAGTCCACGCATGCTGCCGTTTGCCATACCATCACTGTAGATGCGAACAATATTCTTGTTTTCAATCAAATTGGAGCCATAGTTGGCATTAAAATCAGCAACCGTTTGTCCACCATTTTGGGTATTGATAATCCAAAAGACAAGCGTTTCCCCTGCCGGAATTACGACATCCTCAGGGATAGACGGCCAGACAACATCTGTTCCGGGGTCTGTGCCGTATCTGTAGTACATTTTATAGTCTTTAAAATTGATCGCTTCACTACTGTTATTGTAGATTTCGATAAATTCATATCCGTCAGCTGTCCCTACATTCGTTGAATCAGGAACAAGCTCTGTTACAAGCAAATGAGGGATTTTTGTAAAATCAACCTCTGGCTGCACGACCTGAATCGTGTATTCGTCTGTTTTTTCTGTATTTACACCGTCACTTGCTTCGAGATAATAGGTGATTTCTTCATACACTTGGAAGCTTGGAATTTCCGCAGTATAGGTTTGCTCGTTTGGACTCATTGGTATCGCCGTGAATTCACTCGTGTCACCAATTTTATAAAAAAGCGTCACACTTGGAATTGCAAGATTATCCGTTACATTTGCCTCGATTTGAATTGGAGTCAGAGGCTTGCTACTCGTAATTGGTGAATGTGAAATCACAGGTGCTTCTGTGTCCTCAGGCACATCCGGAAGATTCACTGGAGTTTCTGGAACCTGTGTTTGCTGGATCTCACCTGGAGTTGGCTGTGATAACACTTGGTGTTTCACCATTTCTGTGCCTGTTGCCGGATATTTGTAATCAACAACTGCTCCTGTATTATCGGTTTCCCCTGCCAGATAGCTAGCAGAAATGATTTCTGTTCCTTGGTGGTTTTTAATGACTAGGGCACGATTGCCGCCATTTGCAAAACCAGGAAACACATCAGTAAACTGGACTACTTTATCCTCTGGTAATTCAGTTCCAAAATTTGCATTAAAATCAGCTAGTGTTCTGTTACCGTTATTAAACCAAAAAACAAGAGTTTCCTGTGGTTTAATGGTGGTTGCCGGGATTTGAAATGGCAATTCGTTCCCGGTGTCGGTATAGCGATATGTAAACGTGTAATTTGTTAATGTTTGAGGTTGATTCGTATTGTTGTATACCTCAAAATACTCGTAATAGTCTGTTCCAGCACCCTTTGAGTTTGGTGAAATTTCAGTAACGAGAAGGTGTGGAAGGCTATCAAAGTTTACCTTCGTTGGTTGAGCTGACTCCTCCTGTTTAGTTTGTTGCTCTTCAGCAATAGGACTTTCTTGTGCTGATGATTCTGAAGTTTTCGGACCAGCTTCCGTTGTTGATTTTTCTTGAGTTTCAGGATTTGCCTGAGTTGCTGGGTCATCCTGCGTTGCTTTTTCATCTTGGGTTTCAGGCTGATGTTCCTGAGTTGCTGGATCTGTCTTGGTTGCTTGTTCTTCTTGATTTGCAGGTTCTTCCTGAGCTTCAGGTACTTCCTGGGTAATAGGCTCATCCTGAGTTTCAGGTTCTGTCTGGTTTGTTGGTTCTTGTGAAGGCAATTCTTCCCCCGGTGGTGTTTCTCCCCCAGTTGGTTGGTTCGTCTTTTGCTGTGCTGAATTGTTTACATGATTATCCTCCGCAAATACCATTTTCGGTCCTAATGTAAGACTTACATTTGACAGTAAAATGTTTAGGGTAAAGAAGACAATCAATCCTTTTTTCAGCTTGTTCCTCACTCGTTTCCCAAAAATCATTTCGCGTTCCTCCCGCAATTTTTTCCTTCAATGTAAATCTTATCTGTATACTGTTAATAGCTTGTAAACTAAAGGTAAAAAATATGATAAATTTGGAAGTAATAGGTAAAAAGACTCATAATCCGATTGTTAAAATAGTTCGGATTTACTACTCCTAATCAAATACGCATTGGCGTATTTGCGCCAGATTTTTTTCGAGTCTGCTCGAAAAATTTCCTTTGAAAAATCGTGGCATCCGCCGGAGGCTTTAACTTTATTCAGTCGGTGTTAAAACCCTCTACTAAATTGTATACTCTTTCAATATCATCACCCACTTACATAAGTGGGGACTTTTACTGATTAAAGTTAAAAAAAGACGACGGTAAAAGTCATCTTTGGTTTCGGAAAATGATTTTATACTTCAACTGCAGTAGCCACTGTTCCGACAGCATCGAGCATTTCGTTCCATTCCTCATATGAATTTAATTTGATGTGGACCGGCTTTTTACCATCTTCCACGTATTCCACGATCCACATTCCTCTTTTTGAAGGTAAAAAGAAGACAATATTTGCGAGAAGAAAATCGCCTTCTATATTTGGAATTTCAAAGTGTGAAATATTATAAAGCGACCATTCGTGTTCTTCTAGGTCCTCGATGAATAAATTGAAGCTCTGTTCTTCAGTCGCTGTGAACTTTGCTTTTTTCCGGACCTTTGTTGTTTTTGATTGGTCACTTAGCCAATCAAATGCTTCGTCAGTGAGGTAGAATTCGTGTGTTTCTGCGAGTTGGATGCCTGCGTTGTCAAATTCGTAAAAATCCTTTATCGCAGTCGGAATTTCTTCATTTGATAATAGCGCGAATTCATGCATGATGTCTTCCGCGATGACATGGGCAAGCCAAATATCTTCTTCAAAATGGTGAATCATTAACACGCTTCGGCCTGAGAGATTCGAGCAACGAATCATCCATTTAGATTCTACATATTTTTTAATAAAAATTTGCATTTCGTCGCTTAATGGATGCTCATCCTCCCCAGTTTTATCAGGATCCCAAAGCGACTTGATCACCAACTGGTGAATGGTTGAGTCCATGATTGCATCCCATTCTTCGGGGGACTTTTCTCCGTACGAAGCCTCTGCAATCCCTTTTGCCACTGCTGGGTATCCACAAACTGAAACCAACAATGCTAATTCCTCGGTCGTACATGTTAAAGCATGATTCATGTTTTGTACCTCCTTTTGGTTTTGATTGATGTTGCGCTACTCATATAATTTCACTCTACTTAATGAGCAAATTTTCAAGCAACCTACAAAAACAACGCATGCAGCGACGCTTTGATAATGTAATAGATAATCATGAACAGGATTCCCATCCCTAGTGTGATGACAAGCATGAGTAGTTTCCTAGCAATCCACGAGTACTTGCTTAGTTTTGTATAAATAAATGGACCAAGCCCGAATATAAATAGGGTGACAAAGGTAAAGAATTTGAGTAATGGATTGTTTGTATTTCTAAAAATCCCTAACTCTACGTAATCAACCATGACGTTTCCTAGCAAGATGGTTAGTAGGCTTAAGCCTACTTGAAGTGAGAACCACAAAGCTAAAATGGTTGTGATTGTTTCAATTATTTCTGCAGTATTATACATAATTTTCATCCTATCAAAATCGATTTATTTAAACCAACTGCTAACTGAATTGAAGATTGATTTCCCAACGTTTTCGATCGCACCACCAATTTTTTGCCCAACGTCTTTAATGACATCGCCGGCTGCTGAACTTGCAATTCCCCCGGCAAGCCCACCGATGGCTCCCCCAACAACAATACCAACAGGACCACCGACGCTTCCAATCATGGCACCTGCCTTTGCACCAACGGCTATTGCACCAATGTCTGTAACGATTCCAGCAGTAGCTCTACCAACTTTTTCACCCACCGATAAATTAGCATTTTTGGGATCAAATACCTCTGCAGTATTCGCTCCAAATGAGACAAGCCCTCCAATGAATGGGATACGTTTAGCGACAGCCGTTAATCCTTTTGCTTTCGCTACGTTTTGTACCACATCTTTTGCCCCAATTGTAATCCTCTTATGAAAACGCCCCATTAATGTAGTTCCATGCATGGCTGCGTTCACGTTTTTCGAGAAGCCTGCAGCATGTTTTAAGAGTGCAGATGGATTATTATAGGAGCTTATAAAGGAATGGGCTACTTTTGAAATTGGATTTGTAGGCGTTGACCGTGAAAAGTCGCGTATAAATTTCGCCATTTTCGAACTATACCCTGTTCGACTCGTCCATGAAGGATTTGCAGTTACCGTGAATTTATATTTACCGGTAAATTTTTGCCCCCATGTAGGTTTTCCACCTACATAAGTAACTTTAAGGTTTCGAGCTAAAAAAGCAGAAGTTCCCACAGATAAAAGTTGTGACCCAACAACCGCGATGTCCCCCATACTTAGCCCTGTATTTACAGTACCAAAGTACGAAAGTATTTTGTGCACGAGTGACGATGTATCCTTGTTAGAAGATTCAACCTTTTTTCCACCTGATTCTGGAATCGCCGGTTTCAACGTCCGAGCTGCCTCCATCGTCATAAACGTGCCGTTTAAGTAACGTTCTGTTGACGAATAACGAGTTACTGCTAGATTTAAAAAGGCCTCTAGCTTTTTTACTTTTGCTTCCAATTGTTCGATTGATCGACTTGCTTCAGTTAGTTGCGGTCGTATAGAGGTCCTAGCCAAAATTCGATAATCAATGGAGTTTCTGACAGACGACACGCCTCCCTCAATCGAGGACAATTTTGAACCAATAGACCCAACCTGGGGACTCATTCCTATAACTTGATTAGGGTTAATCATAATTCTAGACAAAACTACCCCTCCTTTGATTCTATCAAAATATTTTTTCAAAAACAGGCATTCGCCAACCAGCGAATGCCTCCACTACTTTCTTTACATATCCTTCGCGTCTCTTCTGCGGATGATGACTCTTCGGATAGCGACAGCACCTGCTGCTGCTGCACCGACAAGTCCAACAATTGTGCCCGCAAATAACGATTTATTCTCGTAAAACTTGACGAGGACACTTTTTTCAACGATTTCGAATTCCATGACTTCATTATTCTCGTTCCCTGCTTCATCAAAGGCTAACACTTCAACCTTGTATTGGTTAATATCAGAAAGTGTAACGGAAACTACTTTTGTACCGTTCACTTCTTTTACCTCACCGTTGAAGAGCTCTCCATTGATCATCACAGACTTGAGTGTATCACTTGGATTATCAAGGCTGATTGAGAGTGTCACTGGTTCACGATATGTTTCATTTTTCTTCACTCCATCAAAAACAACTTTCGGAGGAGTTTTATCAATAATAAACTCTACACTTAGCTGCTGGATATTACCTGCTTGATCCTTTACCTCAAAGAAAAGAACGTGCTTGCCTTCTTCCTCGATTGGATCGCCTAAGTTATAAGGCTGACCATTTAGGGTAAGTGAAATAATATCATAAGCGTTTAAATCCTCAATCAATAACTCAGGAATTAAGCTTTCGTTGAAATACTTATCAGAAATCGGTTCTTTAAATCGGATAACTGGTGCTGTTTTATCAATCGAAAACACGATTGTTCGAGATGAGACATTGTTTGCTAAGTCATAAATCTCAGCTTTTAAAATGTAATCTCCCTCATCACTAAGCTGAATCCCATTCACAAACGGACGGCCGTTTAAAGTTACACTTGAACGACTTGAATCAAGGTGGCGATCTGAATAGGTCACAGTCGGCGCTTGGTTATTGTTGAAGAAACCATCTATAACACCTGTGATATTCAAATTCGGCCTAGTCGTATCAAGGATAAAGCTAACATTTATCGTTGATTCGTTTCCTGCCTTATCCCGTGCAAGAACACTGTATTTGTACGACATTTCAAGTGAAGCCGTTGGAATTCGGCCTGTCACATTTGAACCATTCATCGTTACTGACACAATTGTGTCATCTGCGTGGTCAAGCGCAAATTCAGGTGTGAATACTTCATTAATATACTCGCCATCCTTAATTACACGGCTTTGACCTCTAAACTTCGGTGTGATGACTGGGGCTGTTTTATCGATTGTAAAAGTAATCTGGTTGCTGAACTGGTTGCCCGCTTTGTCAATCGCTTCAACATTGATGACATAGTCACCTTCCTGGCTAAAATTATGGCTGAGTCGTGCTGTCTGATTCGCTACCGCAAATCCACCAGGATTGTAACTTCTACCATTTCGTGTCACAGTGATGCGATTCACATCCAGGTTCACATCACGAATGGCTACACTAACTGGCTTATCGACATTATAATGTGCCGCATTTTCAACACCTGTAATTTCGATTGTTGGCTTTGTTGTATCGATTGTAAATGTTTTGTTTGCAGCGATTGGACCATTGCCGGCCTTATCCTCCGCGCTAATGGCGATTGTGTACAAGCCATCATCATTAAAATTGTAGCCTAGGCTTGAAAGCTTGTTGTTGTTTTGCCATGTTCCGATGTTAAATACCTTGCCATCCTTTGTTACAGAAAGCACAACATAGTTAGTACCAAAATTCAATTCATCAACAGAAACGGTTACCCGCTTGCCAGTTGGGTTAAAGGATTGGTGGTCGACACCGTCAATTTTTACAACTGGGTTTGTTTTATCGATAATGAACGCAATTTCGTCATGCGTTGTTTTGTTACCGGATTTGTCAGTTGCACTGAAGTATAGGACATAGCTACCTTCTTCTTTGAATGTATGTGTTAAACTTGCTTTCGTTCTAGTCTGTGCCGGAGCACCAACCCCATACGGATTACCGTTCTTTGTGACTCGTATTGAAGTTTGGTCGATGTTCGCATCCGTTACTTCGAATGAAACTTGTTTATCTACATTGTAATTCGTCATATGATCAACGCCTGTGATGTTCAGAGCAGGAGAGCTTTCGTCAATTGTGAATTTATATTCCTTTGCGTCTGCAATGTTTCCTGCAGCATCCTTAGCTGATACCTTAATCACATAGTCGCCATCGTCGTTAAATGGAATCGCAAGACTTGATTCAACACCTTGGTTTTTCCACTCATAAGATTTATTGTTTACTGTGATTTTCACTTCATTGTTTGCAAAATTCAGCTCGTTCACCTTGATGGTTGCAGTTTGCTTTTCACCGTAATATTTTCCATCTTCTACATTTTCAATTGAGATTTTTGGTTTTACGTTATCCACTGTGAATTTATGCTTTTTCTCAACTGCTTTGTTTCCTGCAAAGTCTTCAGAGCGAACAATGACTTCATATTCACCGTCATCTGGGAAGCTTTGCTTGAATTGATAACCTGATTCAGTTTCAGTCCACTTCGCATCCTGAACTGGTTTGCCGTTTACAAGGACTTCATTCTTTATTGTGTCAAAATGAAGATCATCGATGTTAACTACCAGCTCGTTGTCTTTTTGGACAAAACCTTCGTTAGGGATGTTGCCACTGATTTGGATGACAGGGGCAGAACGGTCAATTGTGAATCCAAGATCCTTTGTGCTTTCAACTCCAAAAGAATCCTTTGCTTTTACATGAACTGAATAAACGCCTTCGTCCTTAAGTGAAATCGTTAGTTCTTGCGTGATTAACCAGACGATTTTTTTAATCCAACCATCCGTAGGAATCTCGATGTTCTTATCTCCGTTTTTCACTGTGATTTCAGGAACAAACGGTGTGTAATCATCTACGGTAACGGTTAGGTCCACCTTTTCATTATTAAAATACGCGCCGTTTTCAATATTTTTATACTTAATTACTGGTCCGGTTTGGTCAACTGTGAAATTAATAGTTTCAGAGCTAATATTCCCTGCTTTATCTGTCGACTCAACAACTAATTTGTAAACCCCATCCTCTGTAAAGATATGATTTAATGTTACTGTTTGTCCGACTGGATCAAGGCTACCAATATCATATGATTCGCCATTACGAGTAACCTTCACATCTGACTTACCCATATTTAGGTCTTTTATTGTGATTGTCACGTCCCGGTCCTCGTTATATTTTCCTTCGTCTCCAATGTTAGTAACCACGATTTCAGGTGCTTTTTGATCTATTGTAAAACTAACTTTTTTTGTTACTTCTGGATTTCCCGCTTTGTCCTTTGATGTTAAGGTGATGGTGTATTCACCGTCATCCTTGAACTTATGTTTGGCCTCAGCAGTTGTATCAGACGTTTTGTTGAACTTAATATCTGCGGTAAATTCTGTATCGCCGACTTTTTCTACTGTTGCCATTGTTTGACTCAAATCTAAATTTAACTCGTCAAACACAGTCATGACAACTTCTTTTTCAGTGTTAATGAATTCCTTATCAGTAACATTAAAGCTAAGATCAGGTGCTTTTTTATCAATCGTAAACGTGATTGGCCTAAAATCAGCATCATTTAGTGCAAGGTCAATCGCCTTTACATCAATTTCATAAACACCGTCGTCAGAAACTTTTTGGACTTCAAAAGCTTCTTCACCTGTAATCTCTCGAACGACATTACCATTATGCTTCAAAGTTAAAACTGTTTTCGCCCGATCAAGATTATCATCAGCATCTGTAACGTTAATACTAAATTGTTTTGGTTCCGTATAGATTGTACCAGCTGTAATATCATTAGAAACTTCAACAACCGGTTTTGTCTTATCGATTGTGAATTTGTAAGGTCCCATTTCATATGGTTCTTTTTGTTTTCTGTCGGTAAATTTTACTTTAACCTCATAATATCCTGAGTCAGTTATTTTTATGTTAGCCTTCTTCCACCCCTTTGAAAACTTCGGAGAATCAGATGGAAGCTTTTCACCATTAATTTCGACTTCAAAGGTTTGCATTCTAATGTCATTCTCAACATCTATTTCAACATCATGATTATAAAAAGGATTTTCTCTTTTATTTTTTATCTTGAACTCCGCTGCTCTTTTATAAATAGAGAACTCCTTAACAGCAGATTCTGACTTATTTCCCGCTTTATCTGTAGTAGTCACCGTTACTTTATAGTCACCTGCTTGTGTAAAGGTTATCGTTCCCTTTCCTGAAATCCAATCAGGCAAGTTTTCAATAACATAATCATTCTCATCCTGTTTGACAGCTACATCGACTTCAGTTGGGTCAAAGTTTTTGTCACTAAATTCAATTTCCAAATGGGCAACTTCTTTTTCGATTAACTCATTGTCCTCTACACCATTAAATGTTATTCCCGGCTTAGTCTTGTCTCTTTCAATATTGAAAGCTGCCTTTGTTTCAGACGGGATACTCCACTTATTCCCAGCAAAATCAAGTATTACAGGGATTTCCATTTCTTCTAAATCAGCTGGAAGAGTTACTACGACTTCATAAACACCGTTGAATGGATCCCCCGTTTGGTTGACCTTAACCGTTGCCTGTTCCTCTCCAACTGTTACTTTAAATGGTGTTTCCACCACTGGAGTAGTTACTGGCTCTTCAGATGCTGATTCAGTACCTTCAGTTGAAGAAGCAGCTACCTCAGTAGTTTCCGAAGCTAGATTTTCAGCTTCACCTGAAGTACCTGGTTCACCCTCGACTGGGTCTGGTTCAGGTTCTGTTCCTGGATTCTGCTCTGAATCAGGCTCTGGTATCGGCTCCGGATCCTGAGTTTGCTCTTCAGGCTTTAAAGACTGAAGATAATTTTCATAATCCTTAGTTAAATTGACTGTAAACGTGAGACTATCTTGATTTGAGAACCATGTAGGACCATTTTCTTCTGAAATGTCCCATTCGGTACCGTTGGAAAATGTTACTGTTCGTTGAATATCCCCATCTGAAAAAACATTTCCGCTGTACAAAACTGCCGACAACACCAATACAAATGCAATCGGGATCCAGAAGACCGATTTGTTTTTTCGGTAGCTTTTTGAGATCATTGCTATCACTTTACTACGCTCCTTTGTTCAATCACTTTATTTGTATGAATAATCATCACATCCACTTCGATTTCGAAATCGGATTCCTCTTCGGGTTCAGATAGAATGGCTGTTTCGCCGTCGCCTTCGAGGAGAATCGATGTTTCGTCTTCATCAACTAGCAAAGTCGTTTCATCGTCGTCCTGTAAAAGGGCTGTTTCCTCTGATAAAAGCGAGGTTTCCTCCAATAGTGACGTTTCCTCTGCCGAGTTGCTTTCTACCAGCAATGCCGTGGGTGCGATGTTTGTTTCTTCAAGCAAGGAGGTAGGCTCGAGCCCCTGGCTCATGATGGCAGTGTCCTCAACTGATGCCGCAACTGGAACCTGATTTTTCCGAAGCTTGATTTCACTAGTTGTACGTTTCGTTTCTTGAGCTTCAAGGGAAATGCGGGCGTTCTTCTTTTTCTTAAATCTATTTCCCGTTAGGTCAGCAAAAACTTGAGAGATTTGTAGTTTCATATAAACGATGATCGAGATGATAAGCGTGACCAGCGCTCCCGCTAATCCCCCATAAAACATAACTTGGTATTCCAATTGAGAGCCCCCTCCCTAACTGATATTTAAATTCGCCATGCGTCTTGCAAGCTTTTTATAAGCTTCGTCATTTTGGGCATCTTCAAGCGTTCCTGCTTTATCAAAGACTTCCTTCGCCTTGCCGTAGTTGCGCTGGTCCTCCTGCTTGCCTTGCTCAATGTCAAGCAACAGATTACCAAGCTTCACATAGGCGTTCAGGCTGTTCGGATAATCCTTCATGATTCCTTCAAATTGCTCTACCGCTTGGGAATGCTCGCCCATCTCCTGATAAATGACGCCGATATCGACCATAACCGCTTCTTTATTCGGCACATTCAATTCAAGAAGAGTATTGTAGTGCTCAATTGCCTGTTCGAAATCATCACGGGCCGCAACCTGGTCCGCTGAATTAACACCTCTACTATAAAAAGCCTGAGCGAGCTTTTGCTCAAATTCAATCTCGTATTTGAGCTGTATCTGCTCATCAGGAGCTAGACCAAGAACATCCTGCGCCTTTTGCACAACTGTAATTGCTTTGGTGTTTGCGTCAGCTATTTGTCCTTTATATGAAATGTAAATATTCGCAAGAGAATTATAGTTATCTACCTTTTTCCCATTGTTCGGAAGGTTGTCATTGAACGACTCGAACTCTAAGAGATTCGTAGAAAACTGGTCGTAATCGATATTCATCCCGCCCAATGTTGTCGCAAGCGTGATATAGTAGGTCGCGTCCGGAATCTCTTTTTCATTTACCTGCTTAAAATATTTCAGTGCCACAGGATAATCGCGTTTCCGGTCAAAATACGTCATCCCCAGCTTAAAAAGAACCTCACTGTTTTTATGGATGTTCCCGTATTCGTCATTCACATAGGACTCGATTTTAGAAAGTCCTGTGTCTACTTCATTTCGATTGATATACACATCAAGCAGATTGTTATAGGCAGATGCGCGCCCCTTGTCAACCTTGATTGCTTTTTCCAGAAGCTTTATCGCCTCGGTATCATCGCCCTCGATTAACGCAATGCTAGATTCATTGACAAGTCCCATGTAATCCTGGAACTGCACATTTTTCATGCCTTGATAGCCAAATACTGACGTTGTTGAAAAACCGAGACACAAGACGGCTGGTATTAAAAAGAGGTAGAGCCGCTTCATCATTTTTTTCCGGTAGCCTGCCGTTAGCTTGTTGATGTTTTCGAGATCGTATAAAAGCTCTTCACAGGTTTGGTAACGATTTTCTGGTTCAGCCTGGGTACATTTTAGAATGATGTGCTCAAGTCCCTCCGGTAAAGTTGGGTCCCATTGACGTATTGGTCTTACTTCATACGGTGGGTCAGCAAGGCTTTTTCCGGTGATAAGCTGGTACAGCGTTAAACCTAAGCTATAAATATCGGTTCTGGCATCGGTGCGCTTACCTGAAAGTTGCTCGGGTGCAGCATAGGTTTTCGTTCCGAGATTCGTTGTATCCGTCAGGCTTTCATCCTTAAACTCACGAGCAATCCCGAAGTCAATCAGCTTGATTTTCCCTTCTGGCGTGAGCATGATATTGTCCGGCTTCATGTCACGGTAAATAATCGGATGCGGCTTTCTCGTATGTAAATAATGGAGCACCTCAGCAAGCTGCTTCGCCCAGTTGATCACGAGCTTGGCAGAGATGTTTTTTTCCCGATTCAGCTTTTGCTTGAGCGATTCGCCCTCGACGTAATCCATCACGACATAAATGTCGCCCTCCGATTCGATGATGTCGTAAATCTTTGGAAGTGAGCCGTGATCGAGTTTTTTCAGCATATTCGCTTCGACAACTAGACTATTAATGAGAAGCTCGTTGTTGCTGTTGTCGCGTTTACGGATATCCTTGACGACAAGGGACTTGTTGAGCCGGTTGTCCATCGCCAAATAGACAATACTCATCCCACCGCGCCCAATTTCCTTCAATATTTCGTATCTATCATCTATAAAACTTCCAATTTTAATCAACGTAATTCCTCCAAAATTGAAAAGCGCAAGCGCCTTGATCAGCCCCGACATGCATAAGAAAAGCTGGCGAGAAGGATGCATTTTATCCTTCTTGACAGATTGGCTTATGACCTCGAGGGGCTAGGCGCTGAAGCTAGACAAGGAAAACTTTATTCGAAGTCAAATCTTCAAGTCACCGAAATCTGGCCCTTCACACTACATGCGCTAGAACGATGGAGATATTGTCGACCTCTTTTCGTTCCTTTGCGGCATCGATTAGTTTAATCGCCTTGTATTTTAACTGCTTTTCGTTTAAAAATGGATTCGGTCGCAATTCCTCGAGTAGCTCCGCATCCGTGATTTTATGATAAAAACCATCCGTACAAAGCAAGAACACCGTTCCTGGCTCGGTCTCACCGGTGAGGATGACGACCTCGAGCTCCTTTGTTGCGCCAACACATTGTAAAAGAACATTGCTTCTCGGGTCCTTCAAGGCTTGCTCAGGTGTAATGTTTCCGCGTTCCACCTCACGTGCCACTAAGGTTTGGTCCTTCGTCAGCCTTGTAACCTGGTCTTGAATTTGATAGGCTCGGCTGTCGCCAATATGTACGATATAGTAACGCGAATGAATGATGAGAAGCGCGGTCACCGTTGTTCCGACTTGGGAATTAGTTTCGTCCCCGTAATCTAGGATTTTTTCATTTTGTTCCTTAATGCAGGCTTCTAGTGCTTCGCGGATGTCCTCCTCTTGTTGGCTTGAATGAAGTAGGTCTGGTAGCTCCCGCTCGAACCAGTCGGAGAGACCGCGAACAACCGTGGCACTCGCCAGTTCCCCCTGGGCGAGCCCCCCCATTCCGTCGCAAACAACGAACATCCCAACATGCCCAGTCGGAGTTTTCGCCGTTTTTACAAGCATGGCATCTTGGTTAGTTTTTTTCTTAATTCCAACATCTGTATGATATGCATGAATGAACGCCACTTTTTTCACCTCTTAAAAAAGCCTAAAGACAAATTCTTCGTTCGCTAATTTGATTTTGTCCTCGTGCTTGATTTTCACCTTGTTTTTCGGCACAAGCTTGACATCATTTACAAAGCTGCCGTTTCGTGATTCCTGGTCGATGATAAAATATTCCCCGTTTTCGGTAATCAACTCTGCGTGCACTCGACCAACTACTTTATTTTTTGACGTATAATCGGTTGCCTGAGGGTCACGGCCGATCTTAAATACTTGCTTTGAAACCATGATTTTTTCTTGAGTAGCTGTGACTAGGAATGGCTGCTGCTGGTGGAAGCTTGTGCCCACACCAAGTGCCGTTGTGCCTTCTTCCTCTTCTGGTTCCTTGTAGGCAGTTAGGACAGTTGTGCCCTCTTCCTCCTCAGGTTCATCTGTGTCAAACGAAATTGGGCTACCAACATTCGGCTTGATGTTGATAGAGGTTCCGCCAGCTAACAGGGAATTTCCCTCGGCAAGCTCGGTACGAGTGATACGCTTGTACTGAACCTCTTCCTCAATCTCGAGCTTTTGGCTTTTCTTTTTATCAGACCTTTTGCTGCTATATTCTGATGTGATTACGCCATTTTCTTCAGTCGCTTTGATTTCACTACCAGGACTATAGTAATTCGGTGTCCTCGGTTCCTCATCTTGGATTGGCAGCTTCTTAAAACTTTGAGGTGATACCGGCTTGTTCAACAACAGCTCATGCAGCTTTTTTTGTAGCGCATATAGATTGATTTCCTCTGCTGTCGCGAAATAATTATGTAATCTCACGAAATAGGTGAGGTCATCATTTTCATCATAGGAGTGGGAGTGTAAGAAGCTGGTGAAGTATTCCCGGATTGATACCTTTTCAAAAATATTATTTTTAATCGGCATGTACAGTAGAATTAATCTGTTTGAAAAATTATCAATAAAGATGTAGTTCTCATCAAAAACAAAGTTGTTCACATTCAACCCAAGTCGCTCGGCATCAATCAATGTTTCGACGATGTTAGTGAAAAATGAGTGGATCTGCTCTTTGGTGAGTTGGTTGGTTGAGCTTTGTGCAAGCGTCACCTCAGATACCAAGTCATAGCGAAAGTACGCCTCATCGTCCTTGTTAATCACAACACATGGCAAAAGCCCTGGAACCTTGTTGTTTTTTAGCTTATCAGCTTCTGTAAAATCAACGCGGAGCTCAGTTGGCACCTTATAAAAGATGAATTTCGAAACACCGTAATTTTCAATATGTAAATCAACATGTTTGATCATTTCTTGCACTCCCATTGTTTATCAAATGCGCCTTGGCGTATTTGCGTCAGATTTTTAGGCCCACACGAGGTGGGTCACAAAGACGTTGCCACAGGATGTGGCGTTCTTAGTCTTTGATCCTATTCTCGAGAAATTTCCCTTGAAAAATCGTGGCATCCGCCGGAGGCTTAACTTTATTCAGTCAGGGGTGAATCCAACTGAATTGAATAGTATTGGCATCCTCAATTTAGGCCTTCGCTGAATAAAGTTATGAGGTGAGGACAACCGGCGAGGCCAATTGCCCTCCTCATGGATTATCTAAATGCGCTAGCGTTATTGTTAATTGCTGTTTCAGCTGCGTTGTAGTTTGTAACTGTGTTGTCTAGGAATTTTGCGTAGCTATCAATGACTTGGCGATACTCCTCGAAGCGTGGAGCCAATGCATTGAAGTTTCCGCGAATTGTATTAGAAGCGTCAGAGTTCCATGTAGCGGCTAAGCCGTTCATTTCCTTCTTGATGTCTTCTAATGCAGTTGCAAGCTGTTGGTTTAGGTTACGGATTTGCCCAGCGGTTTTACTAACCTCGCCAAGGGAAATCTTGATTCCATCTACTGCCATTTGTTGCACCTCCTTTTTTAGTAGATTACTAGGTTACGAGATTAGTTTGTTAAGCGACGTGCTTGGTTTACTACCTCGCTTTGTGTTTCACGGTATGTTTTTGAGCTTATCTTTAAGAATTCAGAGTATTGTCTCATCAAGTTCGTCATTTTTTGGAAGTCATCCATGAAGCCCTTGATTTGAGAAACATATGCCATGTTATCAGTACCTTGCCATGCTGCACCCATGCCTTCAACCTCTGTGTAAAGAGCCTTGTAAAGTCTCTCATAGTCAGCTGATTGTTGGTCAATACGAGTAGCCGCAGTTTCTAATTTCGCTGGATCAACTGTGATTGAACGTGCCATTGTTTTTTCACCTCCTTTAAATGGAATATGTATGGGTTAACTCGGTTTAGGGCCGAGAGAACTTTGGATTCGTGTTGGCGCACGGTTTTTCGGGCAGTGCTTGGGTTTGCATTTTGTTTAAATTAACCCTTTGATATATCCTAGCCCGCTTTCGTTCCGCTTTTTATAAAAGGAGTATCTAAAAGGGTACTCATGGCTGGGATTCGTTACCTATTTTTCTATAACTCTATCTGATTGGGTACGCATTACCCTGATGCGTTACCTTTTTCCATCGAAACTTTCGATTCGGGCACGTAAGCCTCGGATTCGTTTCCATTTTCAAAAAACAATCCACAAAACTGGTACGATTTTTCTAACTCACCAGCCCGCTAGCTTCAACTCTCAAATCCTTCTCAGGTCATAGCCAACTCTTCGGTATTTGTCAGCTGCACTTTGAAGGCTGGATGCGCTTTTGGTAGAGCCAATCCCTTTGAACTCGCGATTGAGTCCGTTTGAGATCTCATCGAGTTCCCGTGAGATGGCGTTGATTTCATAGATAATGCTATTAATCTTCCGTCGAACATGAGGCTTCATTGGGTTACCTCCTTTGCCATTTTCATAGCTATCGAATAATCCGCGCCTTCCCAACTAACTTGGTTTCGTTTGAATCAAGCAATCGAGCAGCGGTATTTAGGTAGTTAATGTTTTGATTGAGCCTGATAGAAAAAGAAGTAAGGATATCCGCGCTCAACACATGACGCATATCTAATAGGTCAACCTCCCAATAAAGGGAATCAATTTTGTCATTTAATGCACTCACTCGGCGTTTGATGCTCTCTAGTCTTTGCGCATAGTAGTAAAGCCTGTCGATGTTAACTTTTAAGTACGGTTCGACTGGGAAGTAACCACCAATTTTTTTTATGACATTTACAAAAAATGAAGTTACATTTTTTACTAGATTATCAAAGTAGTCACCAACAGCTTTTATCAAATTAAGTCCAGCGTTGATTGTCTTTTTTACATAATTAATGACCTGTTCTTTGATGTAGCTTGCAACAGCTTCAATTCCTTTTTTTATGGAAATAATCACTTTAATGGTTGCTTCTGCCATTGCCTTCCCAATATGATAGGTTAGCTTGAATCGATCAATTACTTCACTTAATTTCAGCATTATTACGTTGGACGTGGCTCTTGGGAGTGAAGTTCCGTCTCGATAATTTTTATAATTACCATTCTCATCAAATTCAGCACTCGTTTCATAGTGTGGATAAAAGAAGTCTTTATCCTCTCCTAGCATGTATTCGGATGGATCTTTTTTAATTTCTACAATTTTATCGACATAGGGTGCTACTCCCGTCTGTGATACGATATCGCCCTCGTATACAACAAATGTATATCGATCCCCCATCATAGCTTTTTTCTGTTCTGTCGTTAAGTTATTCCAATAAATCGGAGCACCGTTTAACACATAAGCAACGACTTTGTCGCCAAGATTATTTACATATACATACGTTGCTAGGTTCCCGCCTTTGGAGTGACCTAGTAATAAGATTTGCCCATCTAAACCAGTAGTAAGCTTTCCATAAAATGCGTCTGCTTCTCGCTGCTGTTGAATCTCATACCCAATGCCCGCTTCAATATTCGATTTCCAATCCGTATCGAAATGAACAGGGTCCTTCATATCTTCACTACCACGAAATAAAGCTGTTGCATTTCCATCACTATCTTTAAAGCCGTACCCTACAAAGCCTGATTCAGATTTTGATTTCGAATTCAAATCCGAGTTATTGTATGGAGTTGGATTATGGTTTTGATATTGGACTAACTGAATCGTGTGTAAAGGTGAATCAGGATTGTTTTTTAAAAATGCATCAATATTATCATACCGTTCTTTTTGCAGACCTCTTTGCTCCAGGTCTACCTCTGCTAGAAAATCACCGATTTTTATGGGATTTTGATCGCTTACCCATATATCATTCGGTAGATCTATATAAGATAATTGAAGTAAAATATTCTTCTCTTCCTCGGTTAAATTTGCAAGAGACATTCAATCACTCCCCAATTGCCTGATAACTCTCTTCCACAACCTGCGGATTGACAGTATCTAAGCGATGATGAACATTGATACCTCCGTATACTTTCATATCTAGATTCGTCCATGGAGTATTGTTCACATAGGAGGTTCTAATATAATCTGTAATATCATCTGATTTATCTACAAAGCCAACTGACACGACATACTGTGACGTTCCTATACCTTTAAGTAGTTCATAAAGCTGATATATCCCTTCGCTGTACTGGCTTACATCGGGTTCCCCCTCGGTCTTTATGCCAACAGTCATTGAAACCTTAGCATCTGGATTATTCGTCAAAAAGTCGTGGATACTTATATCCTTTAAGGACGCATCATCAAGATTAACTGAGTATGGTTCCACCGAAACCTTATATTCACTATCAGCAGGGAGATGTTTTTCAATTTCTTCAGCTAAATCTTTCTTCAACTCTTTCCCCCAATTAGCAGTTATATAGTTATCCCAATAAACATCATCTTCATCCTTATTTTCTCGACCAACAAACACTGTTTCGTTATCACCTTTTGGATATAGAATGAAACGATCCTTTCCATACATATTGGCGAAGGCTTCGCTACCTTCTTTCTTAGACTCAATCTCGAATTCTTCCTTATATTTCTCTTCTAAATGCTTTACGATTTTCTCTTCTGTACTCGCGCCACTTGAACTCATACACCCTGTTCCTCCTATTATGAGAATGAATAGAAGAAGGAATAAGACTACCCTCTTTTGTAACCTCATTTTGCACCTTCCTTACGAATTACTAGTTTGTGGTTATTAATAAATGACCCGGGCCGTGATATCATCCCGTTTTTCGAATATATCGTTCCAAATTGTGAATATATCGACCCAAAAATGAAATATATCGGTCCATTTTGGGGAGATATCAACCCTATTTTTCAATATATCGGACATGGCCGTAATTTCCGCTATTGCCGGAAACGAGCCGCCCGCAGGAATTGTTCCCTATTTCCGAGAAATTGTTCCCTAAGTTGAGCGAATTGTGCCCTAACTCCAATTAATTGTGCCCTAAGCCAAAATCCGGCCGCAGGATCCCTGCCCAAACCTAAACCAGCATCAATTTCTTACCATTTAAAAATCCTAACTCTTCCACAGTCTGGTTAATGTCAAAGATTGTGCCGGTTTCGCGGTCGCAGACGACTGTTGTGTCGGTTGCGACGAAGTAGCCGCTCGAGAGTTCTGTCATGGTGTTTGCGAGTAAAAATGTGACTTCAAAGAGCTTGCTCCCGGCCGGAATGAAGACGTCGTAGGATTCGCCAGAGGCTGGAATAAAAACCTCGACCAACACTTTATCCATGGTAGACCGCCTCCTCTTCATGAACTGCCGAACCCGTCAAAAGTTTGACTAACTTTGGTTTTCCTTTTGTCAGCACGTATCCGAAGTTCTCTGGGATTTCTTGATACATGCTATTTGTGACTTTTGAAACTTTCATTAAGTACTGATCGGTAATTCCGTTTCCGACCCAGATTCCGTCGCTTAACGAAACCTGCTTTTTAAACCACGGATCGAATGCAACTGAGTTCAAGGAATCGGCACGGTCTGAGATGACTATAAATACATTGAGTCCGTCGATACGTTCGAGGAATACTTTCAGCTTATCCTGACCATCCTCTGATAAAAGCATCATCATGTCGTTGAACGAATGGATGATACAATAAATTGGTTCGAACACTGGTGGTGTCGCGCCCTCATCAATCGCATCCTTCGTTGTGTTGTTGCGGAACACCAATGTGTTAAACAGGTAAATGATAGTCTCTTCAAGTTCCGAAGCACTGGAGACATGCTTCCCTCCAACTCTGATGAGTTCCTCATTCGGGTCAAACACGATTACTTCATTTTTCTCATTCGCATGAATGATTTCGGAAATCCCTTGCATCACGCCTGCGCATGACTCACTACTACTAGCCAACACAAGATTCACAAATGATTGACCGAAATCAAAGTACGCAACCCCGAGCGAATCTTTTTCAACCCCAACAGGTAGTTTATGAGACTTGTTGTAATGAATTTCATCATGCAGATACTCGATATCAACTTTTTCCGGCAAGACTGGAATTCGCTTCGCAGCACTCTTTCCCCAATTGTCACGTAAACGTCGACAGTAATCCGTGATGTACTGGTACATGTCCTCGACATCCTCAGTAATAAGCGCGACCTGGAACTCATACACGCCGTCAGCCTTGAAAATACCTCGGCCTTTGTGCTTCGATGGGAAGACGCCATCAACATTTCCGAGCACCGCTGAATATTCGGATGTGTCATTAAGCTGAAGCACATACAGTTGCTTGAAGTTTTGCATCAAGCGATAGCGAACTGCACCGGTATGGGCAGCCGTAACGATAAAATAAATCCCGTACTTCGTACCTTCACGAGTGAGGAACGAAATCGCCTCTTCGTGACCCTCGTACATTTCAGAAAACGCTGCGTAGTTATGGATTACAATCACAATCGATGGCAGTCCATCCTCTGACAAGCGGTTGTATGTCTGCAAATCTCCACCGTAATTGGACAACTGCTTTTTACGTCTCTCAATCTCGCTGCCTAACATTTTAAAGAGATTATCAATCTTCTCGCTATCATGTGATAACAGAACGTCCCCAACATGTGGCGCTTCACGGAACCAGCTTAACGTTTCCGAGCTAAAATCTAGTAGATAGGCATTTAACTCATCTGGTGTATGAGATTCCATAAGTGAGTACATGATCGAAGCAACAAACGTCGTCTTCCCGCTTCCTGCAACCCCATAAATGATAGTATTGCCATCCTGTGTGATTGGTAGCCTCATCACATTTTGGCGTTGGTTCGCTGGATCGTCATATTCCCCAATCACTGGGTTCAACTCAAAGCGATTCGTTGTCACTTCATGATATTTTTCAGCTAACTGATCTAAATATATCTTTGCAGGTATCGGATCTAACCATAGCTGCTTGACAGTGATATTTTCCTGTTTTGCTAGATTTTCCAAGTACTCTGTCACTTCATCAATTTGCTTCGGAGGATTTTTCACCATCGATCTACGATCAATCTTCGCACTCTTGATGACACGACCTAAGTGGTCAATGACGCTTATGCTTTCATCCACGTATTTTTCCACTTTTTCAGATGGATAATACGGTGCCCCTGCCCATGCAGATTGACCAAGCTCGAACAATTCGTTATATCCAACCTGTAGGTAAAAACGGCCGGTCTGGGAAAGCTCGGCAGCATCTGGTCGCTTGATGACCTCCATACTATCTGCTTTTTCCTGTACCTTCAGACTGATTCTAAATTTCGAGTTACTCCAAATTTGGTCGTCTACCACACCAGACGGCTTTTGTGTGGCTAAAATCAAGTGGACACCTAAGCTTCGTCCGATACGAGCCGCACTCACTAGCTGCTCCATGAATTCTGGCTGCTGGGTTTTAAGCTCGGCGAACTCGTCTGAAATCATAAACAAATGCTGGAGCGGCTCTGAAACTTGCCCCTCGCGATACAGCTTTTGGTATTTATAAATATCAATATTACTTACATTCATACGTCGACTCGTCTCACTGAAAATGGACTGACGACGCTTCAGCTCACTTTGGATCGAAATCAATGAGCGTTTCACGGCTGCCCCGTCAAGGTTCGTAATCGTTCCAGCAAGATGCGGTAGATTTATAAAGGCATTCGCCATTCCTCCACCCTTGTAGTCGATTAAAATAAACGCAACCTCATCCGGGTGATAGTTCACCGCAAGTGACAAAATGAATGTCATGATGAACTCGGATTTACCAGACCCTGTCATACCAGCAATTAGCCCGTGTGGACCGTGGTATTTTTCATGAAGGTCTAGCTTGAACAGCTCACCCATTGTGTCAACCCCAATCGGTGTTTCAATCGACAACACTGGGTTATTTTCCTTCCAACGAGTCAATGCGTTCAAGTGCTCAATTTTACTAACCCCAAACATCTCAAGGAAAGTGATCATATCTGGCAACGTGTATGCCTCAACGGAAGATGCAAGCTGGATATTGGCTAAGCGAATCGCAACCTCCTCAGCAACATCGCGCTCATAAAATTCTGCATCAAATGCTGTGAACGATCCGGAAATGTCATCCTTGTCGTAAATCTTTGACATATCGTCCGCAAGCTCGACAACCATCGTACATTCCTTCGGTAAATTTTTAAGCTCATCATACAGAGTGACAAGGCTAATCCCGATGTTCTTTTTCTCCTCTAAAAGGAGGTTGAACATCTCAGCCTTTGACGCGAGTGACTTACTCATTGAAAAAATCAAATAATGCTGGTCAAGGTCCTTTAACTGCTCCTCATCCATTGCCGCACGATTTGTGATTTCCTTTTCAAAATAAGCAGATAGCTCCTTCACCTCAGTCGCATCTGTTGCGATAAAGCGAATCTGCATACCCTCATCCCACACATGCGGGAGCCATTTCGCAAACTTCCAGTACTCTTCCTCACTTTTATCGTAAAGGAACACAAGCTTAAGCTCGTCATAGCTGTGAAGAGCGGTTAATTGAAAAATTAGTCCCTTCACAAAATCCTGCACACGACTGCGACGCCCAATCACACCACTGACATACTCCTCGACAAAGCTTAAAGTAACAGGTACTTGTTTTAAAATGTGTGGTGCTTCCACCAATTTATAAAGATCATCCTGGAGATTGTCGTCTTCCAGAGTGAATTTTTTCTCAGGATATTTCAAATCTGCATTTAACGGGAGGTCTCCAATCCCGAGGCGAACCTTAAGGAAATCGTCTTGCCCAATTCCGCGCTCCCACAGATTTCTTTTTCGCATCGTAATCCGTGAGATGAGATTTTGCAGCGCAACATGGTTTTCATGAAGAATTTCACTTTGGCGCACGCATTCTTCTTCAATGACCTGTGCCATTTCTTCAATGTATTTTGAGTATTTTTCCTGGCGTTTTGTTTCATGCTTGATACGCATCTTTTTTTCGTGACGCTTTGTTAAAATTGGCCAAAGTACCGTTCCAATTAACATACTGAACGACATTACCAATGTCGGCATCGCTTGTGTGATGTCCCCACCTCGTGCCATCACGTTGTTTAGCGTGAATAACCCCATAAAAAGTGACGCCATCCCCATCGTTATGGACGGTCCTAGCATGAACATTAACGGCGTTTCATCAAGGTTTCGCTCTTGTGGTGGCGGGTCGATTCTGATTTCTGTCCTCTTAATGTCCCGCTTAAAACGTGGTGAGCGGTAAAAAAGGTCGTCATTTATTTCTTCGGTTTGGAAATCGTCAAGTGGTTCCTCTTCTTCAATAATCGGCTTTTGCACCTCAAACGGACGAAAGGCATTGCGGTCTAAAAATACCAATTGATGTGGGTTATTCAGGGATAGTAGCTTGCCGTTGTAGATAATTTTCAACCCCATGATGTAAATGACATCACCGGATGATAGAACTTTTTCCTTCACACGTTCTCCATTGACATATGTTCCGTTCGAGCTATTGTTGTCACGGATAAACGCATGACCCTGTGCATCGTACTGAATCACACAATGGGAGCTGGATACGAGCTTATTCGAGAACCGGATGTGGCAGTCATTGCCACGACCGATACGTATGCTGCTTCCTGTCACCTCGTGCTTTGTATACTCATTTCGATCATTTGTCGGTGGCTCTACATATAAAAGTGCAGATGCGTCATTATTGCGGGAAATTGTGTACGTTTTAAATGGCTCAATTTCCTGTTTGACAAGTATCTCCTTCTTGTCATTTAGCAGAAACGCGGATTTGTTGGACTTCAAAAACCATTTGCCGCCCTCCGCCTCAATCGCTATCATATCCGCGGCTTTTCCATTCGCATCCTCAGACGTTAAAATATAACGCCCCGTAATGCGCTCTGGTAGCACAAATGTAAAAGCCTTTTCCCGATCAAATAGAGTTAATATCAAAGCAAATCTCTCCCTTAAAAAACTGTTCATAGTCTCCCTATAGGACCAAGGTTGATGACTATCAGCAAGACTTATTAAACTATTTCTTCACCTTCGCACTTTTTTTATGTACATTATGCCTTATCGGTTTCTTCCTCTTTATCTTTGGAATACAGAATGATTCAAACTGAAATTTACTAATAGTAAGCAATAAAAATTCCGGCCATGCTAACGTAATCGTAAATTGAAGAGCTGTACAAAGAAGTAAGACAAACAGAACTTCGATCATATTTACAAGGACTATTTCTGAATCTAAAATTAATTGCATGACCGCACTAGCTATCATGCCTGCGCCAAAAACAATCGGAATGCCAATCTCAAATTTAGATTCTTTAAACTTATAAAGTCCGTTTCCGTCTTTTCGGAATTCTCTAAGTCTCACTCTTTTAAGCGCTCGTAATGTCGTGTATACAGTTAACACTAACCCTCCAAAGAGGATAATCAATCCGTATGTACTCATGTAGCCTGGAGCCATTCTATCCTCTGCCGCAAGGAAATAAAACGAAAAAAAATCTATTGAAAACTTAAATCCAAATATACTTAGAAAAACAGCCTGCAAACGTTGATAACGATATGCATTTTTTTCAGGTGTAAAGAAAATAGCTACAACTGCGTTGAGCAGGAACAATGCGACGCCGATTTTATGAATGTTTGGCCAGATAGGGTTTGTAATGACAGGACTCTCGTTTAAAGCTAATGAAGTTAAGCCGACCATTATCCCGCTAAAGATAAGCGTTAGCCAAAAGAATCCAGTGATTTTATCTGGGCTTAGTCGGTGTTGTGCAACTACTTTTAAAATGTATAGGTCCTCTTCTTTTACCCCTTTTAGCATCCTGCCATCTCCTACCTAAAAACCTCTCAATAATCGCAATTCATCTCTTTAGTATGTTGGGAATATTTGTTTTTAACGCTTAACCTTCCGACCACCCGTTTTCGGTGTTTGCTTTGGCATTTTTATACGAAAGGATTCAAAGCGAAACTTTCCGTAGGCTAGCAAGAAGAATTCCGGCCAAACCATTGCAACTGCATATTGAATCGTGATATTAAGCAATAGGATAAAAAATAGACCGGGCATATCACCGAATGGTGTACCCATGCTAGAAAAAGTTTGTGAGATAGCGCCTCCTAGCATTGTCGCGCCGAAAATAATTGGTAGACTTACATAACCCTTTGATTGCTTGAAATCATATAACCCTTTTCCATCCTCTCGTAGCTCCCCTTTTTTCACTCTTCCTATCGCTCGAATGACGGAAACTACCAGCAGCACAAATCCAAGAGCGATTGCAAGTAAACCTATTGTTGTCATATAAGCTGGGGCAAATCGGTCTTCTACCGCCGTAAAATAAAAAGGATAAAATTCCAATGAAAGCTTTAAACCAAAGAAGCATAATAAAAGGGTCTGAAATCGCTGAAATCGAAACGCGTTTTTCTTAATGGAATAAAAAATCGTAACAAGTAAATGAAATACTAAAAGAATGCTATTCGTTTTGATAATGGTAGACCAAATCGGATTGGTAATGTAGACACTATAGTCCACTGCATCACTAATGAAATAAGTCATAAATGCACTAATGACAAAGGTGACCCAAAGAAATGCTGTAATGGCATCTGGACTTAACCTGTCATAGGCAACATCCTCTATGAGATCAAAATCCTTATTATTATAGTTTCGTAACATATTGTCCCTACTATCCGTTTGAACCTATCATCCTATCAGTAAGAGCGATATGGTCCGTTTATTTCAGCTCCTTTTCGCGCTTCCTCTTCAGCCTTTCTTCTAGCTTCAGCTTCCGCACGTGCAGCAGCCTCTTCTTCGCGTTTAATTTGGTTTGCGACTGAAATGATGTCTGGTGCGACTGAATCAAGCTTTGAGGCAATCTGATTTAGTTCACGATTGATCTCGGCAATTGCTTGATTGATATACTGAACCTCTGTCGCTTGCCAAGCTGAGTTGATATTCCCTTGAAATCCATCTAGAGAGCTTTTAAGATTACGAAGTTGAGAGGCATAGTTGCGAAGTTGGTTTGCTTGTGAAATTGCTGCAGAAACATTAATTCCCATAAAAATCACCTGCTTATCGTAAATAAGTTTCATATAGTGCAAAACCCATATTCTTGGTAAAAATCGAAAAATTCGTTCACACATTTTCCAAATATATACTAAAAATTACCCGATATTTCGGATTAGGTCAATTTTTACAGAATATTCAAATAAAATCAAAGTCAATACGAAAGACCTGTTTCATCTACATTTTTCGACAAATTGTCGTTTCTGTCGAACCCACTTACTACCTAAGGTGTACTACCCTCCTAGTACCTTTGGTTATTACATAAAACTGAAGAACGTTGATAAACCTCGACATAATATCTCGAATTCAAGCCTCTCGAAGCCCTTTATTACAATTGATAGGAAAATAGTCCTTTTGTCATTAACTCTTGTAACATAAATGTAACTTGACAGACATCATGGTAGTTCTGATAGTTTGTAAGCACTTTCATTTCTGTGGGACGTAAAAAGGAGGCCACCTCTAAAAAAATAGTAATGGATTTGTAAAAGAGAGTCCATTTTTTGTCATTTGTGCGTTTTAAGGATAAAAATAGAAGCTGCCATTAATAGAAAAATGAGAGGATTGGACTAAGGTTTCTCGTATTTTCGCGGTTTTCAAGGGGATTTTAGTACTCTTTCTTTCCTATTAAAAAGGATGTGGTTTTTGGAGAGTAAGGATTGGATACCAAAACGAGATAGGACGAGAAAAGCCTAGTCAGGTGGACTAGGTTTCTCGTATCACTAATTTAGTAGTGATGAATATTTTTTTCGCGATTTGTCTCCCTGAGATGCGTTCAAGGATTGTGTCGACGGCGGTTTCACCCATAACTTCGGTATGGACCTTAACAGTTGACAGTGGTGGGAAGACGTATTTAGATACACTAATGTCATTTACGCCTATGAGGCACACACGGTTGGGTACATCGATTTTTTCTTCATTAAGCGCGCGCAATGCACCGATTGCGATCAGGTCATTGGCAGCGAAGAAAGCTGTTGGAAGCTCGTCGCCTTTTTCTTCGATTGCTTGCTTCATCAACTTGTAGCCATCTTCAACCGTAAAGCTTCCAATATATAAATTACTTTCATCTAATAGGTTTGCTTCGTGGAGATACGTTTTGAAAGTCTTTTCCCGAATTTCCTCAATTTCCGCAGAATGATCCTTATATTCCTCGCGACCACCTAAATAGCCAATTTTCGTATGTCCAATGTCAATAAAATGCTTAAGTACCGTACGCGTTGCTTTTTCAAAATCAATTACAACTGCATCATACACATCCTCGTCTGGGTTTGAATCGACAAACACGAGGTGCTCTACCATTTTTGATAGTTCTTCGACCTGAGTGGTGCTGAACTTGCCAACCGCGATAATCCCCTGAAGTTCCTCCTGCTTCATGCTCTCAATGCTATTGTAAAAATTGGCCATCTTGATGCCTTGTTGCTCACAGCGTTGCTCGATTCCAAGCCGGATTGACATGTAATAAAGGTCATTTAACTCTTCCTTTTCGGTGTACCAAAGGAGTATCCCAATCCGAGCGGAAGAAGACTTTTTGGAGGGACGTTTTTTATATGAAAGCGCTTCGGCAATCTCAAATATTTTCTTTTTTGTGTCGTCGCCGACGGATAAACTGGCGTCATAATTGAGAACCCGTGATACGGTCGCAATTGAGACTCCCGCTTTTTCCGCTATATCTTTAATCGTCGCCATGGTTCACCTTCTTTCTTGGGAATAGTTGTTTTTTCATTGTATTATGATAGGGAATTGCTTATTAGTAATCGATTTTGCTTCTTCTACATGACATATGCGTAGTTTTCATCAGATTTGCGTCTGCTCCACGATATTTGCGTTCATGCCACCGGATTTGCGTCTGTTCCACGATATTTGCGTGTAAAATGCAAAATTTGCGTGCACCATATTTTTTTAGCATTGAAGAACCAGGAGAACCGTCCCCTTGGTCCCTACCCGTGGTCCCTATTTTGTCAAAAACATATACTTCGTTTCCCAGTTATATTCTTCGCCCTTTTTTACAACTGTGGACGGGAAGTTGGGGTGATGAATCGCGTCGGGTGGCGCTTGTGTTTCTAGGCAAATGCCTAAGTATGGTCGTGCTTCGCCACCGCGCATTTGGAACCCTTTCATCGTGTTACTCGTATAAACGACAACTGCTGGCTGGTTAGTCTCTACCACCAAATTGCGACCGGAGGCTTCATCGTACAGCTGGACTACTTTTTCGGCTAGTAAAAATGGATGGTCGTAACCTTGACCGACTAGCGCAATTTGCTCATCATTTGAATTTGGACCGTCTGCGATTTTACGACCACTTCGAAAATCAAAAACTGTTCCAGTAACGTCTAGGAGCTTGCCCGTTGGAAGGTACTTTTCATCCAGTTCAAGAAACTTCCTGCTTTTTATCGTAAGCTCATGGTCGAGCACGTCATTTTTCACATCACCCGATAGATTAAAATACGCATGGTTTGTGATATTTAAAATAGTGTCCTCATCAGGAGTTCCTTTGCTAGAAATCACAAATTCATTTTCGTTGTTAAGTGTGTAAGTCACAGTCATTTCAACGGTTCCTGGGTAGCCAGCCTCCCCCTCCTTACTCACATACTTAAACTCAACACCGACTCTATTTTCTTCATTTATAATAGTAGAATCCCAAACTACCTTGCTGAATCCTTTTAAACCACCATGGATATGGTTATTGTTTTCATTTAGATCAAGAGAATACGTTTTACCGTTTAGCTCGAATTGTCCGCCTCTAATACGACCTGCCGTTCGACCAACGATAGCACCTTGGTAGCTCGTGTCTGCAAGATAGCCTTCGAGATCGTCAAATCCTAGTACAACATTTTCCAAGACACCATTTCGGTCGGGCGCAACAATTTCCGTAATAATGCAGCCGTAATCAATGCAGGTCACGCTTAGACCATGGTCATTTACCAATGTAAAAGCGTTAACTCCTTGGTTATCGAACATCCCGTACAGATGTGTTTTGACTTCCATTTTATAAACTCCTATCTGGTAAACTGGTCTATAAATCTCTTAAACGCTACTTGGCCCGCTTCATCTTGTTTAAACACACCAGCATCCTCAAGGACGCGAATGAATTTTTTACCGACTTCATGCCTTACAAGCTCGTGAACGTTTTCTTTTGTTGGATTGTATGCTTTTAGCTCTTGCACCCAATCTTGGTGAATAGGGTTGACAGAGCTTGCTTCACTAGTTAAGTAGTTTTCAACCTCTTGCAGTTCGGTTTTGAGTCGCGCCGGGAGTACTGCCAATCCCATAACTTCGATAAGACCGATGTTTTCCTTTTTAATATGATGAACATCTGCATGTGGGTGGAAAATACCGAGTGGATGCTCGTCATTTGTGCGGTTGTTGCGAAGCACAAGGTCAAGCTCGTATTTTCCGTCCCGCTTCCGAGCAATTGGTGTAATCGTGTTATGTGATGTATCCCCAGTGAACGCGATGATGTCAACTTCTGGGTCGTTATAGCGGCGCCATGCTTGTAAAATGTGGTCACCCGCTTCAACTAGAGCTCTCTGATCGCTACTTCTTAGGCGAAGGACAGACATTGGCCATTTTACAGTTGAAAATTCAATGTTGCTGTAGGGGTCCCAAGTGAATTTTATATTATCTTCGGCTTTCGCCATCGCAAATTCATAGTTTCCACCTTGATAGTGATCATGGGTTAAAATTGAGCCACCGACAATTGGGATGTCCGCGTTTGAGCCAATGAAATAGTGCGGGAATTTTTCAACAAAACCCAATAATCGTGCAAACGTCGATTTGCTGATTTTCATATCGCGATGGTCTTCGCAAAGCAAGATACAATGCTCGTTGTAGTACACATAGGGTGAGTACTGCAAATACCAGTTTTTACCTTCAAGTGGAACCGGAATGATGCGATGGTTGGAGCGAGCCGGATGTCCGATGCGGCCCGCATAGCCCTCATTTTCCACACAAAGTAAGCATTTCGGATATTTCTCACCACTAGTTTTCGCCTCTTTTTCAAGCGCGATTTGCTTTGGATCCTTTTCCGGCTTTGATAGATTGATCGTGATATCAAGCTCGCCGTATTTTGTTTCCACCTTATATTCTATGTTTTTATCGATTCGCTTCATTTGAATGTAGTTGCTGTTTTTACTTAACTCATAAAAATAGTTTGTCGCAGCAGCTGGGTCATTTTGATGAAGCTTGTAAAAATGACGTGTCACCGCGGACGGAAGTGGAATCATCGTATTCATGATTTTACTTGCAAGAATCTCTTTTGCGTCAAAATAGTCCTCGATGACCTTGTGTTTGCACGCATACTCCACTAAGTCCTCAACTAGTGTTGGGATATCTTTTTCAGATGAGACACGTTCAGTTGGTGCGAAGTCCTCAAGATTGATTAAAGATAGGACCTGGTTGCGAACGTAAATTTTGTCTTCTTTTTCAACGAGCCCGACCTTTGTCGCTTGTTCCGTTAGCTGTTGTACGGTCACATAAATATTCATGCTATTCCCCTCAGCTTTCATATCCATTTGGGTGGTTTACATGCCAGTTCCACGCATCCTTAATGATTTCGTTGATGGACGTACGCTTTGGCTCCCAGCCTAATACTTCCTTTGCTTTTCCAGATGATGCAATAAGAATGCTCGGGTCCCCTGCACGGCGATCTCCTAACTTCACAGGAATGTCGCGCTGTGTAACCTCTTTTGCCGCTTCAACCATTTCTTTTACAGAGAATCCACTGTTGCTTCCAAGGTTGAAATAGTTGCTCTCGCCACCGTTTTGGAGGTATTTCAATGCTAAAATGTGCGCATTAATTAAGTCCTCGACATGGATGTAGTCGCGGATGCATGTGCCATCAGGCGTATCATAGTCCTCACCGAAGATCGTGATAAATTCTCTAGTTCCTAACGCCGCTTGTAAAATAACCGGGATTAGATGCGTTTCCGGATCATGGTCCTCGCCGATTTCACCAGTTGCTCGTGCACCTGCCACGTTGAAATAGCGTAGTGACACGAACTTGATGTCATGTGCAAGCTCGGACCATTTCATCATTTTTTCCATCGCAAGCTTCGTCTCACCGTACGTATTCGTTGGGATAGTTGGCATATCCTCCGTGATTGGCACCTGCTTTGGTTCGCCATAGGTTGCTGCAGTTGATGAAAACACGATGTATTTCACGTTATTGTTTTTCATTGTTTCAAGCACAATTTGAGTTCCGTATACATTGTTGTCGTAGTATTTTAACGGATCGATCATTGATTCACCGACTAGTGAATTTGCTGCAAAATGGATCACCGCGTCAATACTTTCTTTTTCGAAAACAGATTGTAAAAATTCACGGTCACGAATGTCGCCTTCGTAAAACTTCGCCTTCGGGTGAACTGCCTCCTTGTGACCAGTTTGAAGATTATCAACAACGACAACATCCTCGTTCGCGTCAATTAATTGATAAACTGCATGTGAACCGATATAACCTGCTCCACCTAAAACTAAAATACTCATAATTAATTCGCTCCCCCTTTATAGTTCTTTTGCGCCATCTCCAATGCTCACTTCATAGAAGGAAGCCGGGTAGCCAATGGTTTCTTCGTAATTTTTTTCGATGTTTTCGATGATTTGTTGCGCTTTGTCTTTTTCAACAAGGGCAATCGCACAGCCACCGAAACCAGCACCTGTCATTCGCGCACCAAGGACTCCTTCTTGAGCCCATGCAGCTTCCACTAGAGTATCTAACTCTTTTCCAGTTACTTCATAATCATCACGCAATGATGCGTGTGATGCGTTGAGTAAGCGGCCGAACTCTGTTAAGTCGCCTGCCTTAAGGGCGTTAAGCGCATCTAAAGTTCTCTCATTTTCATAAACCGCATGTTTAGCACGTTTCTGTAATGTTTCATTTTCGATTAGATGCTTGTGCTGTTCAAATTGTTCACTGGTGATGTTGCCAAGTGCATTAATGTCGAGTTCTTTATGCAGTTGGGCAAGTGCCTGTTCACACTCACTGCGTCGCTCATTGTATTTTGAATCTGCAAGCTCACGGCGCTTGTTCGTGTTCATGATTAAAATAAGATGTTTATCGAGTTCCAGAGGTGCGTATTCATACTTTAATGTTTCACAATCTAGTAAAATCCCCGTATTCTTTTTACCCATTCCGATTGCAAATTGGTCCATGATACCGCTGTTAACACCAATGAACTTATTTTCCACAAGTTGGCCGATTTTTACAAGCTCAACACGGTCGATTTCAAGATCGAACAGTTTTTCAAACAACAAACCTGATACAAGCTCGATTGATGCTGATGAAGATAGACCCGCACCATTCGGAATGTTCCCGTAAAAAAGAATGTCTACACCTGTTGGGATGTCATAGCCTTTTTCTTTCAGGTAACGAAGCATGCCCTTCGGATAATTCGCCCAGTCATGAGCATTGTTGTAGTCAAGATTTTCAAGGTTAAACTTTATTACCCCAAGCTCTTCAAAGTTCATTGAGTACATTCTGATCTTATTGTCTTGGCGCTTTCTTGCTAACGCATATGTTCCTTTTGTAATGGATGCTGGGAAAACATGGCCACCATTGTAGTCGGTGTGCTCACCAATGAGGTTAATGCGCCCAGGCGCGAAGAAGCTTCTGTAATCGGTTTCGTTAAATACCACAGTAAATTTATCTGAGAGTTGGTTGAGATCCACGGTGTTTTGCCTCCAATACTTTTGTTTCTATTTTCATTGTAAAGAGCAAGGTAAAAAAGGTCAATAATTTTACTTAATTTTTACTAAAAATTAAAAATACGTTTTATCACATTAACATTGGATGTATGGTGAGTTATTCGGACTCATTTTTAATTTACAGAGTTGCCCGTTGGTGCTTCTACTGTCAAAATCACAGTTTCATTCTGACAGCCTTGAAGGTTTTCTTGCTTCTCCTGTCAGAATCACGGATTCATTTGGACAGCTTTACCGGATTTCCTTATTCTTTTGTCAAAATCACTGCCTCTTTCTGACTGCCTTGGCAGTTTTCTTGATTCTTCTGTCAGAATCACGGATTCATTTGGACAGCTTTACCTGTTTTCTTACTTCTACTGTCAGAATCGCGGATTCTTTCAAAAGGACACAAGGACAGGTACATTAAAAATACCTGCCATCACAGGATAAACCCCCTCGATGACAGGTATCAAAATGGTTACAGCATTTTACTTAATTCAACCGGTGAATGCTCTCTCTTCGAATAAGCACGAAAGTTCACAGTAAATGAGAAATCATCATTTTTTAACTGGTATTGCTCCAGAACTCCAGGTCCACAGCTTGCTGATCCTAAGCCCTGCTGCTTGTAATAAACGTTAAATGTGATAAAGTCATCCTTTACTAAATCATAGGTATGGTTCGCTTTTTCAAGATTTTCAGTTGAATAATAGCTTGCACTAAAATCAAAGTTTGGTTGTCCAACGACTAGTAAGCCTACTCCTGAAAGGTCTGTTAACGAAGCCCATCTTACTTCATGTCGATTTCCGTTTTCCTGAGGTACAACATATGGTGTGTGTAGCTCATCTACCGTCTTTGACCAAACACCAAACTTATTCGCTAACTTACTATCAACGTAAGACTCTCCTGGGCCTCTGCCATACCAATCAACTTGATTCAACTGAGGATTCAATTTCATTTGTAGGCCAATTTTCGGTAATGTAGTCGATGATTCGCCTTGTTTTTTTCCATCAACATCTATCTCCATTGAGCCATTTTTCGAAATGGTATACGTCATTTTTAGATTAAAGCCCCATGCATGTACTGGAGGTGCAAATTGAGATTTTACGTATACTTTTACTTGATCGTTAGTTGGCGATACATCATACTCAACAGCTTTTATGCGATTTTGCATGTGATGCAAACCGAATTGTCTCCACTCTGGTTCTTCTTTTTTTACACTAAATTCTTCTAAGCCCAATTTATCATTATCGGTTGGTGCTCTCCATATGTTTATCTTTAGCCCTTGCTCTACCAATTCGACTCCTTGGTGCTTCCATGATTCGAGCAACCCGTAAATTTTATCGAAGCGATACTCGAAGGACTCTCCACTCACCACAAGCTTATGGTCAGTTTCCTTTACGAGCAACGAAGGATACGTTCCACTATTATTCACTTCCAAACTTCCATTAACCGGCAACTCAAATTGAGCCCAAGCAACTTCGTGACCAGCTCTTGCCCATTTTGTATCCGTCGCCTGATTGAATTGGAGGTTTAGCCAGTAATCGGTATTTGCTTTTAGTAGGTTCGGTAAAGTAAATGGAATGGATATTTCCCCAGACTCACCTGGATAAATCGTTGGCATTTCTACCATTCCACCATTTATCACTTTTCCATCTGAAACTAGAGACCAAGAAAGTGTTAGGTGATCTAATGTACTAAAATTGTACAGATTATGAATTCGAACCGTACCTTTGTTCAAATCAAGCGCTTCAACCCTAACAGGTTCAATCACCTTTTTATATTCTAATAGTGCAGGAGATGGTGTACGATCTGGCATGACGAGTCCATCAATAACGAAGTTACCATCATGAGGCGTTTCTCCAAAATCCCCACCGTAGGCAAAATATTCCTCACCATCTTCTGTATATTGGCGAATACCATGGTCTAACCATTCCCAGACGAAGCCTCCTTGAAGGCGTTCATACTTATAGAACAAATCAAAATACTCTTTTATCCCACCAGGTCCATTTCCCATTGCATGTGCAAATTCACATAAAATATGAGGTTGAGCCAAATCCGTTCGGCTACCTAATTGCTCCATAAGACCATGAGGACTATACATTGTTGAGAACATGTCAGCCGCTTCATGCAAACGGGTAGGATTATTATTTTCCTGAGTCATAATAAAACGGGTTTCCCCTTCATAATGAACTAATCTTGTCGGATCCTTTTGCTTTGCCCACTCAGCCATCGCAACATGGTTCTCTCCAAATCCAGATTCATTTCCTAATGACCAGATGATAATCGAAGGATGGTTTTTATCGCGTTCTACCATTCTCTTCATTCGATCAACAAATGCATCCTTCCACTCAGGATCTTGCGTTAATTGGTGCGGCTTCCCGATTCTATCAAATCCGTGAGATTCCAGATCTGCCTCATCGATTACATATAATCCATATTCATCACATAAATCGTAAAATTTTGGGTCGTTTGGATAGTGCGCGGAACGTACTGCATTGATATTATGCTGCTTCATAAGTTCAATATCTTTTATCATCCAATCTAGCGGAACAGCACGCCCTAAGTCTGGATGATGGTCATGACGGTTAACTCCTTTAAAGAGAATCGGTACTCCGTTCACCTGAATTAAACCATCCTTTAGTTCAACTTGTCTAAATCCAACCTTACACGGGATTACCTCAATGGTATTACCCTCATCATCTTTTAGCGTCATTACCAAGTTATACAAATACGGAGTTTCCGCTGTCCATTTAGAAGGATTGGTCACCGGTATACTCGTATCCAGTTTTGTTTCATTTGCCTCGGCCAATACAAATTTCACTTCTCGTTTCGCTTCTTCAATCTCTCTATAGTTTGTATCAAAAAGCTGAATATCTAACTGGTATTCTTTTGAACTATCAATAGATGAATGGATTACATATTCTAGCTGCAAATCTGCATCTTTATACGCTTTATCTAATGTCGTTTTTACAAAAAAGTCGTGTGTATATACTTTCGGTTTTGCGAGTAAATACACATCTCTAAAAATACCACTTAACCACCACATATCCTGGTCTTCAATATAACTTCCATCAGACCATTGATAGACTCTTACAGCAATTGTGTTATGCCCTTCCTGAACAAAGTCCGTTACATCGAATTCGGAAGCTACACGACTTCCTTGACTATACCCAACAAACTGGCCATTGATCCACACATGAAACGCACTATCTACTCCCTCAAAGCGTAGGAATACGTGTCCTTTGAGCATGTCATCGGTTACATAAAAATTACGTCGATAGGAACCGGTTGGATTTTCAGTTGGAACATAGGGAGGGTTGACCGGAAATGGATATTGAACATTTGTATAATGCGGTCTTCCATACCCGTGCAACTGCCAGCTTGAAGGAACCTGTAAATCATCCCAATTACTAGTATCATAGTTACTCTCAAAAAAAGAGTCCGGGGCATGTTCCGGAGTTTCCGCATAATGAAACTTCCACATACCATTTAATAATAAAAATTCATGCGCACGACCTCGAACAAAGCTAAGCGCTTCCTCTACATTCCGATAAGACATAAAATAAGAACGATCTTTCATTCGATTCTTTTGAAGTACATTTAAATTCTCGTAATCTTTAAGCTGCTTCATTTTGACCTCCAAAAGTTGGGACAAGAGGGACAGGTCCCTCGTCCCAGTTATTTATTTAAATAGGACAGTGAACCTGTCCCCGTGTCCCACATTATTTAATTGCACTTCCCAGCATGCCTTGGATGAAGTGTTTTTGTAATGCTAGGAAGAAGATGATTATTGGGATTGTTGCGATCAATATCCCGACGTTGATTTGACCATAGTCGATGATGGAAACCCCTTTTAGACTTGATAATGCAACTGGGAATGTATACATATCCGATGACGTCGTTACGACTAATGGCCACAGAAAGTTATTCCATTGTGATAAGAATAGGAAAATAGAAGTAGCCGCAAGTGCCGGCTTCATCGATGGGATTACAATCCGGAAGAAAATCTTCATCTCTCCTGCTCCATCTATACGAGCTGCTTCAATCAATTCTGTTGGAAATGCCATAAAGTTTTGTCTCATTAAAAAGATTGCAAAAGGTGTACAAACTGTTGGCAAAATAAGGGCAAGATACGTATTTAACAATCCGTAATCAGCCATCATCCTAAACTGAGGAATTAGAAGCGCCTGATACGGAATCATCATTGATAATAGAAACATTGTAAAAATCAATTTATTCCCTTTAAAATTAAATTTCGCCAAGGCATATGCAGCCATTGTTGAAACCATAAGTGCCAAAATCACATAAACACCTGAAACAAATAAGGAATTAAATAAGACTCGCCAAATATTGATGCTTTCATTTAAGTTCGTAAAGTTCGTTAAAAATTGATCTCCAAAGGACAAGATTGGAGGATTTGCGTACATACTACTCGTATGATTCGTTGCGCCAACTAACATCCAATAAAATGGGAAAATTGAAATCACGATACCGATTAGCAACAGAAGATAAATACCTGCCTTTCTCGAGAATCTTGATGCTTTATTTTCATGCATTATTTACCATCTCCCGTTACTTTTGATTGAATAAGTGATAGGATCGCAACGATAACTACAACAACATAGGCAATAGCAGATGCATAGCTAAAGTCATAGTATTCGAATCCATTTTCATAAATCATTAATCCTAGTGTTGTTGTTGAATCACCAGGTCCACCTTTTGTTAAGTTGAACGGTTCATCAAACAACTGTAATGTCGAAATAGTTGAGATAATCGAAGTGAATAAAATGATTGGCTTCAATTGTGGAATCGTGATTGAGAAGAATTGTCGTACCTTCCCTGCACCATCCATGGAAGCTGCTTCATACGTTTCCTCCGAAATATTCTGCATCGCAGCAAGATAAATTACCATGTTATAGCCTGTCCATCTCCATGTCATCGCAATAATGATTGAAACCTTCGCCCAAAATGGGTTATTCAACCAAGGTATCGCATCAATTCCGATTAGCATCAAAAATTGATTCAGGATCCCTTTGTCCATCATAATGATTGAGAACAAAATAGAGTAAGCAACTAATGAAGTTACAGCTGGTAGAAAGAACCCGGTACGGAATAAACCTTTAAATTTTAATAGTTTACTATTTAAGAGTGCCGCTAAAATAAGCGCTAAGAGAATCATAATTGGTACTTGAACAATGAATATAATAAATGTATTGTAGAGGGCTTGATAAAATGTTGAGTCATTAAGCAGTCGTACATAGTTATCAAGTCCAGTAAATACGTATCTTCCACCTTCAGACGTTTGAAAGCTTAATATTAAGGAAGAGATGATTGGGTACACCGTGAAGATAAGAAACAAAATGAGCGCTGGGGCTAAAAATAAATACGGTGTCAATTTTGATTTGCTGATTCGATTCGTCATGTTGTCATACCCCCTATTCTGGGAGGGGTAACGAAGAATCTCTTTCATTACCCCTAAATTCCTATTTCATTCGATTTTCAATATTTTTCTTTGCCTGTTGCATGGCTCCATCCGCACTTTTACCATTCATGGCTTCACCTTGTGCTTTTACAATTTCATCACGAGCGATTGGATCATTTTTTGTGTAAATGATTGTTGGAATCTTGTCCATCTCGTCAGCTAGGAAACGCCAAATAGTTTGATTTCCGAAGAATGGCTCTTCTGCATCAAAAATTTTCGACTCAAACACTGGTGCATAGGTAGGGAATAATCCACCTTCCATAGCAATTTCTTGTGCCTCAACACTGGTCGTAAACCAAGAAAGGAAATCATATGTTTCTTGTACTTGATTACCAGTTGAAGGAATTACAAATGAACTTCCACCTTGAACAGATGAACGTGTTCCGCTTTCCTCATGTGCTGGTAATGGCATTAAGCCCCATTTACCTTCTGTATCAAGTGCTTGTTGCTTAATGGTTCCAACTAGCCAACCACCTGCAATCACAGATGCCGTCTCTGAGTTCGCAATTGTTGTAACCCATGCATCCCAACCTGTAACACCTAAAAGAGCATCTTTTTCATGTAAACCTTTTAATACCTCTAGGGAATTAACTGAAGCTTCACTACCAACGATTAAATTATTATCCTCGTCATAATAACCTTCACCTTGTTGATTGAGAATGATTGTGTATACATTCGCGTCCGCTTGGTCATAGCTTAGCATGGCTTTACCAGTAGCTTCTTTAATTTTTCCACCTGCTTCAACATAGTCATCCCATGTTTTGATCTCATCAGGATTTACGCCAGCTTCTTCAAAGATATCTGTGCGATAGAAGACTGCAGCTGGGCCAGTATCAAATGGCATTGCATAGATGTTCCCATCCTTTGAAACAGCATCTAGTTTGAACTCAGGAAAATCGTTCTTAAATTCGTCAAAGCCAAGTTCACTTAAATTCGCAAACGCATCAGGGAAAGCTTCTAATTTACCTTGTAGCTCATCGTCGGTTTGAAGCAATCCATCTGGTAGACCTTTTCCACCAGCCTGTAATCCCGTTGTTGTTTTACTTTTGATGTCCTTACCACCCGTTTCGATAATTTCTACTTTAAAATCAGGGTGATCCTCTTTATAGATTTCTGCCGCTTTCTCTAATACTGGAACGTTTATGTTATTTGCCCAGATTGTAACGACATCGTCTTCCTCTCCACCTTGACCACTCGAGCTACTACAAGCTGCTAGTAAGGCTGTTAATCCAATTCCTAAAATAAAAAAGCTGAATTTATTTTTCATAAAATCCATTCCCCTTTTTAGTAATTTGTTTACTAATAAAATCATATCAGCTTGTAGTAAAAATGTAAACGTTTAATTTATATTATTTTACTAAAATTATTATCTATGTTTACTAATTTTTCACCTATTTTCCAGTCTTTAGTAAAAACCTAGTCTTACTTTCTCCATGTAGATAATGTTCATGCGCACGGGAAAGGGGGACGAATGGGATTAGAGCAAAAAAAAGAGAGCCAGCGGCTCACTTTTTTCCTTCGATTGATGGTGTACTTTTTCGAAAAATGGGTTTCCCTTGAATGTATACTGTTTTCGCGGTTGTTCTATTTTTTGTTAACCTTTCCTCGACTAGATCCAAACCTGTTTCACAAAGGGTAGGAATATCAATATGGAAGGTTGTTAATGGCGGGGAAACATATTTCGTGACACTGATATTATTGATACTAAAGAATGCCACACGTTGAGGTATTGGAATTTGCATTTCATTAAATGCTTGAAGCGCCCCAATCGCAAGTGGATCTGTTGCAACAACAAAGGCTCCTGGGAGGTCATCCCCCATTTCCTCAATCACTCTCATTGCTGCTTTGTACCCATTCTTAACAGTACTTGCAGGTACGATTAAAATATCCTCTTCTCTTAATTTATTTCGTTCCCGTTGATAGTTTCTGAACGTAATCTCTCTTAACTGGGGAATAGGTTCATTTGTCTCAACATCATAATCATCCGCACCAATAAACCCTATACGTTCGTAGCCAAGCCCTTCAAAAAATTGAATCATGTATTCTGTCATAAGCTTCAAATCAGGCAAAACAGAATCTAGATTTTGTGGATCTCTTCTTGTATTTAAAAACACGCCATGAGGTGTAATTTCCTCTAAGTACTTGATTTCCCGTTCAGTTAATTTTCCAATCGCAATAAAAGCCGTTGAATTCTTATCTACCTTTTCAATACCATCATTTATATGATAACGAACCAATTCTATTTTCCGTTGTTTTGCTTGCTTTTCAAGCTCCGTCCGAATCCCCTTAAAAAAAACATCTTCAAGCTCTTCTTCATTGGAAATCCAATATAGAAATGCGATATTGTTTAACTGCGTAACCCCTTGTTTCTTTTTATATCCTAAGTCTTCAGCAACCGCTTTAATTTTATCTCTCGTTTCTTCGCTAACAGATAAATTCGCATCATTATTGAGCACTCTTGAAACGGTCGCAATTGAAAAGCCAGATTTTTGGGCTATATCACGAATCGTGGCCATACCTTTCTCATCCCTTCTGTCTTCCTTCTACCTATATAGTATACATGAATTGCCTTAAAGTAAACAATTTTAGTAAACAAAATATTATTTTAGTCGTGAAAAAGATGTATGCTATAAAGAATAAAAGAGGAGTAACCTAATTACAGGCTACTCCCCTTCTATTATGCGCTTTTATAGTATAGCTTCATTTTTTAGGATTTATGCTCTTATTTTTCTTTAAAAATCTCCATCAGTTCTGCAGTGGCATCGTCTGTGTTTTGAACGTAGGAGACGAGGTGCTGCATTTGGCCGTTTTGGCTTTCGATAGATGCTGTGATTTCCTCAAGTGATGCTGTTGTTTCTTCAATGATGGCCGCAAATTCACTGACAGAGGTTTCGATGGAAACAGTTGATTTCCCGATTTCATTCGTAATTTTTTCAAAATGCTTTACCGCCTCGTTCAACTCGGAAACCGTGTCGTCGATTACAGTGAAGACACCTTTTGTATCATTTGTAAGCTTGACACTCTCGTCCATCTTTTCAGCGTTTTCTGTCATCTGTTTTTGTGTTAATGTGGTGCTTTTATTTACTTCTTTTAGATTTTCGGCGATGAGGTTCGCTGTGTTTGACGTCACCTCAGAAAGCTTCCGTATTTCGGACGCAACGACAGCAAAGCCTTTCCCACTTTCACCTGCACGAGCCGCTTCGATTGAAGCATTCAAAGCAAGTAAATTCGTTTGTGATGCGATTTCCTGAATACGGTCGGTGAATCCATTTGTCTCATTAATTTTTTCAACTAGTAGATTCATTGTTTCAGACATCGATGTTACGGATGCCTGGAAGTCTGTGATTTTTGTGAGTAAAAGGTCAATAGTTTCATTTCCGTTGTCAGCCGCTTGATTCGCATTATCTGTTTGAATGCTAATGTGGTTTAGACCTTTTACAAGCTCCTGAACAACCCGATTGAGATCCTCAATGGATTCAGTAATTGTTCCCGCTGATTCGTTTTGTGTATTCATACCAGATGAGATTTCTGTAACCGCGATGGTCATCTCATTGAAGGTATGCATTTGATCCTCGCCTTGGCGACGGATGTTTGTAATGTTCTCACTGATCGTTTGTGAGCTTGCTTCGAGCTGTGCCGCATGCTGTTTTCTCATTTGTAAAAGAAGCTCCGTTTGTTCCTGGGTAGCTTGAATATCTTGAGTGAGTCGTCCAGTTACAAAGCTCTGGAAAAATAGAGTAGCGATGATAACCGTAAAGATTAAATAGAAGATGACAAGTTCCTTGGGGGTATAGCCAAATTCCTGCCCCTTTGTCACGAAAAATAGGACTGTTATCAAAATGGCACAAGTCACACCAAAGAAAAGTGTTTTTCGCGTATTGTAAATTGCGACTGTTGTCAGTAGGTATAAAGGTAAAAGGATGATTGGCGCTGATTGCGAGCTAGTCATTATGACAAACAGAACCACCGAAATTCCTATTACTGAAAAATATGGCGTTTGCGTTAAAAATAGAGTCCTATAAATCAGTACGTGTAAGATTGATAGGAAAATCGCTCCGCCAATACCGATCGTGAGAATCATTTGAAGCGGTTGCCCGATCGAAATTTCAACAATAATTGCTAGAATGACAGAAATAAATGAAACAAGGCCGACTAATTTGTTTTTTCGTATGAGATCCTCTCGTTTTAGCTCTTCAATTGTTAAAATCTTTTCATTCATAAGGATGTCCTCCAATTTAGATATCTCCCTCTATTTTACATTTTTTTCATAGAATTGAACATAGATATGTTTATGAATTTGGGTTCAATCAAAATTTGTTTAGTGGCTTGGGCTAAGGTAGGTAAGTGGTTGAGGATTCAAACAAGCGTTTGTTTGGATTGGGAGTGTAGTCGAACAGATGATTTGGAGTTCTATTGAAATACACAAAGGGAGACTGTCATCACCAACAAAAGAAAGCACAGGTATCCCCTATGCTTCCATCCTCTTCCTCAATGCTTTAATCAGCTGCTCATCTGTCAAATAACTTCCTTCTAACCCAAGTTCATCGGCGATTTGGGCGATATGTGGTTGCTCAAGATAGGCTTGCTTTAGTTTTTCTTTATGTGTAAATACTTCATGACTAGATCCATCCATTAAGATCTTACCTTGATTGAAGACAATCGTTCGGTCAAATACTTCTGCAGCGAAATCCATATCGTGAAGGATACAAATGACTAGTCTACCTTGATCACGAAGTTCATAAATGATTTCCTTTAATTTCTCTCTTCCCGCAAAATCTTGCCCCATCGTTGGCTCATCAAAAATCACAATATCCGTATCCATCGCTAGGATCGAGGCAATGGCAATCATTTTTCGCTCGGATAAACTTAAATCGTATGGATTCGTTTCCATATGCTCCACAAGATTTACCTTTTCCAGCATTTGAATCGCTTTTTCCTTCGCCTCTTCTTCGCTATAACCAATATTCAATGGGCCAAACATGACCTCACTAATCACGGTATTTTTAAAAATTTGATCGTTAGGATTTTGAAAAACCATGCCAATATCTTTTGCAAGCTGAGCTGCTGAATAATCCTTGGTGTTATTACCATTGAATAGAATTTCTCCCTCTGTTGGATAAAGCAAACCCTTCAATAATTTAACAAAGGTAGATTTTCCAGCTCCGTTTTGCCCAACAATCGCCGTTGTTTCCCCATCTATTCGTAAATCTATCCCTTTTAATACTTCAACCTCGGGTGTATAGGAAAAATGCAATTTGTTAATTTCTAATCGGCTCATACCTTACCACCAATTTCCGTAGCTAATTCTTTAATCGTAACAGGAAAATATCCTGTATTTTTATTCTTTATTCCTAATGCCTTACTAATTCTTGTTGCTGCAGGAGCTTCAATCCCATGCTCTCGTAAATCACCCCTTGAAAATACTTTTCCAGGAACATCAAAATCAACAATCTGACCATCGTCCATAAGTAAAATTCGGTCTGCATAATTTGCCATCTTGTCCATTTTATGTTCTGCCATAATAATGGTGATTCCTTCTTTGGCTAGTTTTTCGACTACCTTAAAAACCTCCTCAGAACCCTGTGGATCTAGCTGAGAGGTCGGCTCATCCAATATTAATATTCTAGGTTTCATTGCGATAACACTAGCAATCGCCACCCGTTGCATTTGCCCTCCAGAGAGGTCAAATGGATTTTTATCCTTTATCGTTGTAATATCTAATAATCGTAAGCTTTCTTCCACTCTATCGATAATCTGTTTTCTTTCCAGACCAATATTTTCTAAACCAAAAGCAATTTCCTCAAAAACGGTATATTTGGAGCCGGTCATCTGCGAAAATGGATTTTCAAATACTAAACCAACATGGGTGGAAATCTCCCCAACTTCATGCTTTCTTATTTCTAGACCATCAACAATCACTTTTCCCCCATACCCTCCGTTGAAAAAATGAGGGACGAGTCCAGATAACGCAAAGCATAGAGTAGATTTTCCAGCTGTATTTCTGCCCGCTATTCCGATGAATTCGCCCTCTTCAACTTCGAAGGAAATATCATGTAAGGCTAATTTTTCGGTATCTGGATATTTATATTTTAAACCTTCAACTTGAATGATGCTCATGATAGTATCCTCCAAACAATCGTTGCAATGAGTGCTACCCATAGTATTAATTGGATGAGCCTCTGATGGTGGTATTCCTTAGCAACATTTAAAAAGGTCTTTTTAATTCCGGTGTTAAATCCTCTTACCTCTAGCGCAATTGCACGCTCACGTGTATTATTTAACGAATTTAACACGACTGGGACGATTAATGGAAAAAATGCCTTCATACGCACACGAAGATTTCCTTTCGTTTCCAACCCTCTTGCTGCTTGAGCATCTGTTATTTTTCCCATCGTTGCCCGCATTTGTGGAATAAGTTGTAATACAGAAAGTAGGACATAACCTATTTTAGGCGATAAACCTTTTTTAATAATAGCCTCTACTAATTCATCGTGTTTGGTTGTCAAAATTAATATTCCAAACGCCATAATCATATTCATGACACGGAGCGTTAAGAGTGCCGCATAACTTAGCCCTTCTTTATAAAAGGTAAGAATTCCAATCGAAAAAAGCACCGTCTCGTTTTCAGGATGAAAAAATCCTTGAACAATAATAATAGAAATGATTAGTAACATACTAAGCGCCAAGATTGGAATGATTTTACGGAACACTTTTCCTACCACTAGTACGATCCCACTAAAAAATGCGACAGATAATACAAATGGTAAATTTGGATAGATGTATGTGATGGCAATACTCACCATCACATACAATAGTTTTGTTAATGGGGCTATTTTGTCATGGATGAAGGATTTTCTGTCTACGTAAAGTGTCATCGTACTCATGTAAGCCAGCCCCTATAATTCTTCAATTTTATCTTTGCCACGGAAAATAGAGATTAAGTTCTTTGGCAATCCTTTAAAAATGAAATAACTGATTATAACCGTTGCTACTTTATCCGGAACATCTACAACGATACTATCGCCAAATGATGCTAACCAAACAGGAAAATCATTCGACACTAGGTACGCATAGAATGCATCTCCCCACACATTCCCTGTTTGTCCTCCCCAGAAAATCACGTTTAACGGAGTGGAAATGACGGCAGCAATAAGTCCAACCACTAAACCGACGACAATGACAGTCTTCAAATTTTTTAGCCAGCCTTTATAAGCCATTATCCCAACCACTAACCCAATTGCCCCACTTGTAACTGCATAAACAGTTGAAATTGGATCTACTGTGACGCCATATATTACGTTATTAATAATTCCAGAAAGTGCGCCTATAATAGGTCCTGCAAGCATACTTGCTAGTACAGTGCCAATGGAATCTAGCCATAGCGGTAATTTTAGTAACCCTGCAAATAATTTCCCTAGGTAATTGATGCCGATTGCCGCTGGAATTAGGGCAATCGCCGCTGTAGACAACTTTAATGACCACATACTTTTCTTACTCATCACACATTCCCCCTCATTTTCTTTTTTGATTGTGACTTGAAGCAACACCTTCAAACGGAAACAAAATTTAGTTTTTTTCCTTTCATTTTATTCAGACTTTTTTACTACACCTCCATTTTATATTATTTGCAAAATACAAAAAAGGATATTTACTCTATATCAAGTGATATCTTGATTAGTATATTCAAATCATACAATAATTTTTGGCGGGTTAACTGTTTATGGCTAATAAATCTAATTTATAGCCGTTAGCCACTCCTTATGGCCAATAATTTTCATTTATGGCTGAAAATTTACTTTTTTGGCTGTTTACTCTTTCCACATATCAAAAAAGACAGCCCCACGGCTGCCCATCAAAAAACATTAATTTAACTTCGAACGTAAATATGCATCAATAAACATATCAATGTCGCCATCCATGACGCTTCCCGTGTTACCGACCTCTACATTCGTGCGGTGGTCTTTGACCATAGAATATGGGTGGAAGACGTAGGAGCGGATTTGGCTACCCCAGCCGATTTCTTTTTGTTCGCCGCGGATTTCGTCTAATTCAGCTTGTTGTTTTTCAATTTCAAGCTGGTATAATTTCGACTTTAACATTTTCATTGCTTGTTCGCGGTTTTTGATTTGGGAACGCTCGGTTTGACACGTTACAACAGTATTCGTTGGTGTGTGTGTGATACGAACGGCTGAATCAGTGGTGTTAATGTGCTGACCACCCGCTCCACTTGCGCGATACGTATCAATTTTTAAATCTTCACTGCGAATATCAATTTCGATGTCATCATTAAACTCCGGCATAATCTCACAAGACACGAATGAAGTGTGTCGACGACCTGATGAGTCGAACGGTGAAATCCTCACCAAGCGGTGCACTCCTTTTTCAGCCTTCAAGTAGCCGTATGCATTGTGACCTTTGATTAGAAGGGTTACACTCTTAATCCCGGCTTCATCCCCTGGAAGATAGTCAAGTGTTTCAACCTTGAAGCCTTTCTTCTCGCCCCAACGAGTGTACATCCGAAGAAGCAAGGAGCCCCAGTCCTGTGATTCCGTACCGCCCGCACCTGGGTGAAGCTCTAGAATGGCATTATTTTTATCATAAGGTTCGCTTAATAGTAACTGTAGCTCAAAATCGCTTAAGCTCTTAGATAGCTCTTGAATTTCCTCATCAAGCTCTGATTGTAAATCTGGATCTGGCTCTTCCTTCACAAGCTGATAGGTGAGCTCTAGATTTTCATAAGAATCATTGAGATTCGTAAATTCAACTACTTGATCCTTTAATGCATTTGCTTCATTTATGACGGTTTGTGCTGCATTCTGGTCATTCCAGAAGTCAGGCATTGACATCATTTCATCAAGCTCTGTGATGCGCGCTTGTTTGGCCTCTAAGTCAAAGAGACCCCCTGAAGCCCGCTAATTTCTTAGCCATTTTGTCAAGTTCGTGCTTAATATCTACTAATTCCATAAAATTTCCTCCAAGGTGTGGTTATTTATCTTATATCATGAATCCATCTTCATTATCTTACTCATTTTTTCAGGATTAGTCCCGTTTTTTTCGAAGGAAAAGGTGAGAGCTCACCTCTCACCTATCCAAAAGTTATAATCTGGGTTAAGGGACGCGTCCCTTTGTCCCATTATTTCCCGTGACAGTTCTTAAACTTTTTACCGCTACCGCAATAACAAGGGTCGTTACGGCCGATGTCAACGGATTTTTGAACTGGGCGTTTCTTTGGCTTTTCTTCTTCGCCGCCTTCTTTTGGTTGAACGGCTTGGCCCTTCGCCACTTCTTCACGTTGAAGATTGTTGCGGATTTGTGCCTTCATCACAAACTTCGCGACATCGTCCTCGATGGAAGCAACCATGCTTTCAAACATCGCAAAGCCTTCGAAATTGTATTCGCGAAGTGGGTCAGTTTGACCGTATGCACGTAAATGAATCCCTTGACGAAGCTGATCCATTTGGTCGATATGGTCCATCCACTTACTATCAACAGAGCGAAGTACAACAACACGTTCAAATTCACGCATTTGTTCTGGCTCAATTTGCGATTCTTTTTCATCATAGCGCTCTTTAACCTTTGCATAAATGAGCTCAGACATTTCCTCTGGCTCTTTTCCTCGAAGGTCGTTCTCCGATACATCGCCTTCATTTAAAAGGTTCGCATTGACATAATCAATGATTCCTTTGTAGTTCCAGTCTTCCTCCACCTCATCTTTTGGAGTTTGTGCCTGAACAACTCGGTCTAGGGAAGACTTAATCATATTCTCAACAACTTCACGAAGATTCTCGGAATCAAGAACTTCGAAACGCTGTTTATAAATAACCTCACGTTGCTGACGAAGTACATCGTCATATTGTAAAAGCTGTTTACGAGCATCAAAGTTATTGCCCTCAACGCGTTTTTGCGCAGACTCAACCGCTCTTGAGACCATTTTACTTTGGATTGGCTGGGTATCATCCATGCCAAGACGCTCCATCATATTTTTCATATTGTCAGATCCGAAACGGCGCATAAGTTCATCTTCCATAGATAGATAGAACTGTGTTACACCAGGGTCCCCTTGACGACCAGAACGTCCACGAAGCTGATTATCGATACGACGGCTCTCATGACGCTCAGTACCAATAACGGCAAGACCGCCAAGCTCCTTTATACCTTGGCCAAGCTTGATGTCGGTACCACGACCAGCCATGTTTGTCGCGATCGTTACCGCACCCTGTTCCCCTGCATTCTCAATAATCTCAGCCTCGCGCGCATGGTTCTTCGCGTTCAAGACATTATGTTTCACGCCTTTTTTCAATAAAAACTTCGAAATAATTTCAGACGTTTCAATCGCAACCGTACCAACTAGGACAGGTTGTCCCTTTGCATGTCGCTCAGCGATATCCTCAGCAACCGCGCGGAACTTGCCTTCGATGGACTTATAAATTAAATCAGGACGGTCATCACGGGCAATCTGACGATTCGTTGGAATCACAACAACGTTCATATTGTAAATGTTGCGGAATTCCTCTTCCTCTGTCTTGGCCGTACCGGTCATACCTGAAAGCTTCTCATACATACGGAAATAGTTTTGGAACGTAATCGTCGCAAGCGTCATACTTTCGTTTTGAATTTCGACGCCTTCCTTTGCCTCAATCGCTTGGTGGAGGCCTTCACTATAACGACGTCCCTTCATCAGACGTCCGGTGAATTGGTCAACAATGACGATTTGATCCTCTTCAACCACATAGTCAATGTCACGATGCATACTTGCATTCGCTTTTAACGCTTGGTTGATATGGTGAATCAAGGCTACGTTTGCCATATCAAACAGGTTTTCAATGCCGAACACTCTTTCAGCCTTTGAAATCCCCTCTTCAGTAAGCTGAACACTCTTCGTTTTTTCATCATAGGTGTAATCTTCTTCTTTTTTAAGAGTGGTCACAAATCCGTTTGCTTGCACGTAAAGTGAAGTCGATTTCTGAGCGGAACCAGAAATAATCAGCGGCGTACGCGCCTCATCAATTAAAATCGAGTCAACCTCGTCAATCACGGCAAAATAAAGAGGACGCTGCACCATTTGTTCCTTATAAAGGACCATGTTATCACGAAGATAGTCGAAGCCAAATTCGTTGTTCGTACCGTACGTAATATCAGCGCGGTATGCTTCAATTTTTTCATCACGAGACATTGAATTTAAATTCAATCCAACTGTTAGACCTAAAAATTCATAAAGCTGGCCCATCTCGTGCGCATCACGGCTAGCCAGGTATTCGTTGACAGTAACAACGTGAACGCCTTTACCAGTGATCGCATTTAAATAAACAGGCATCGTGGAGGTTAATGTTTTACCTTCCCCTGTCTTCATCTCAGAAATATTTCCTTCATGTAGGGAAATACCCCCCATGAGCTGCACTCGGTATGGGTGAAGACCCAAGACACGCTTTGCACCTTCACGAACAACAGCGAAAGCTTCAACTAGTATATCCTCGAGTTTTTCACCTTTTTGATATCGCTCCTTGAACTCTTCGGTTTTGCTGCGAAGGGCCTCATCAGAAAGCTTCTCCATGTCAGGATGGAGTGCCTCAATTTTATCGGCAAGTGATTCCAAGCGCTTGATTGTGCGTTTGTTTGGATCAAAAACTTTGTTTAAAATTCCAAGCATCATGTACGCTCCTCTATTGTTAAATTCACATCAGCCGATCGGCTGAATCATATGCAAAAAAAATGTAAATTAGGGCTAAAACGAAATATCTTCTATTTTACCACTAAATAGGACAAGGGTAAAATAATATCGGGTTTCGTGATGTGAGGGGATTCGACAAAGGCATCCCCACCAGTAAAATCTATTTTAAAAAAGCATCTTGCCATCTTCAACAAGATACCTAGATTTTCGGACAAAGTGAAACTTCAATCAGTGGGGGTTTTCCTGCCCGTTCATGCGGGATAAATCAAACCAACTAGGTTAAATCGATTTTCCAACGTTTTAGTTCTAAAAACTCGTCCCACATTGAAAGAAATAAATCCCCAAAGTAACAAAACGAACTGTAAAAGGTAATTACTCATCCCACTACATCGCATAGCTAACTTGATTCCGGCCATTTTGCTTCGATGCATACAAGGAATTGTCCGCTTTTTCGATCGCTTGATAGAGCTTTGAAGAGTCAGTGAGTTCAGAAACACCAATCGATACCGTTACTTGGAGCTTCTGGTCTTCCACATAAAACGGTGTATGTTCAATCCCGCTCCAAATCCCAGAAACAATGCTCTTTAAATGTTCCTTCGAATCCACTTCTAATAATAGAATAAACTCCTCACCACCATAGCGTCCGAGTAAGGAATGGCGTGGCGGAATGAGTCTCGATAGCGTAGTCGCCACATTTTTTAATACCGAATCACCATGAAGATGGCCATATGTATCATTGATTTTTTTAAAATGATCAATATCAATCATTACGATGTATGTTTGATGAGAGCTTGTCCCTTTTTTAATTCGATTTTCAAAATAACGCATATTATAAAGCCCAGTCAAAGGGTCACGTTCCGCATAAAACCTTAGTTTTCGTTTCAGCACCACTTCTCTGTCTAGCTGGTAAATGAAAAAATATAGAATAAACGCGGACACCTGGAGTGCCAATATCCGCACGAGATAGATTTCACCGAACACATCCGTGCCTTTTGGCATAAGAAAAAGAATCGGCAAATCAGATACTAGCCAACAAGCCGTCACAATAACAACCAACATAATCGGGCTTGGCATCGCTCGATCTTTTTTATGAAAAAGAAGAGCCAGTAAAACAGGAAGAATCATGCCGAATATCACGCCTGGCATAGCTCCCACTCCACCCATGCCGAGCCTCCAGCTAACCGCTATAACAAGGGCAGGGATCGCATGCTTCCACCCCAACAGAAGGGTGAAGATCACCAAAGGAACAAGGCGAAGATCAAACTGGTAGCCCTCATAGGAGATCGGCAAATAAAATAGAAAAATCACGCATGCCGAGGTGAGGATAAGAACGATCGCTGAAAATAGATACTTGTTAATCGATTTTCGATTCGTAACCAGGTTACTCATACATAAATACATGAACAAAATGATCGCAATATTAGAAAGGGTTGGTTGTAAAATGGTAGTCATAGATATCCCTGCTTCATTGAAAATTCGGTAGGCTTACGAGTTGCCTGTGCATTTGTATTATCTACGATGTGAAAGATTTTGGCTATGGGGGATTTCCCCTATTTTTTAAAAAAGCACAAGGTGAGACAAGCATAAAACGAGGCTAATAAATGGTGCTTTTAATCCTCCAAAGCGATTGGCTAGACCAGAGAGCCGATGGTCCTGGATTCAGTCATTGAAAAATATGTGCATTTTTTTCAAAAAAGAGGCAGTCTAATCGATTAGACTGCGCTCTTGGAAATTCGTTATTTAACTAGGTTCGATGATGCCGTATTTGCCATCCTTACGGCGATACACGACATTTGTAGTATTCGTCTCTGCGTTTGTGAAAACGAAGAAGTTGTGTCCAAGCATATTCATTTGTAGAATCGCTTCTTCACTATCCATCGGCTTCAAATCAAAACGCTTCGTACGAACTAATTCGTAATCCTCATCCTCTGCATCCTGAACAGCTGTTGCCGTTCCAGCTCCACCATTAGTAAACATCGCTTTGGTAGACCCCTTTTCACGAAGCTTGCGGTTGACTTTTGTTTTATGCTTACGGATTTGACGCTCAAGCTTATCTGTCACAACGTCGATTGCCGCGTACATATCTTCATGAGATTCCTCTGCACGAAGCAAGAGCTGCGGCATCGGAACCGTAACCTCTATTTTTTGATCCTTTGCATTATTTACTTTTAAGTTAACATTTACATTTGCATCTGGAGTGCTGTCAAAATAGCGTTCAAGCTTACCAAGTTTCTTCTCAACATACTCTCGCAATGCTGGAGTTACCTCAATGTTTTCACCACGAACGTTGTAATTCATACATGAACTCCTCCTTTTAACTTGACTAGCATGCACTAGTCTTTCGTAATGCATTGGACACAGCCTAGACCCTCTTTAGAGTTTCCAACCTGTGAAACAATATAACCTCTTTTAATTAAGGTTATAAGTACTAATTCAACACACCCCTCCCCAATTCCTGCTTTTTTGTAAAGAAAATATGAAGAAAATGTGAATTTCTGGGGTATGGGGACAGGTCCTTTGTCCCGGGGTGGATTGCGACGCATGGAGAGCTTCTTTGTCCCTCATTTTGCTGTCCCACCGCAGTTTTGCGTCGCTGGTGGTTCGCTGAGACAAGTACATCGTCCTACCAAAAAATGGACATAGTAATCCCTACCGCTGCTCTTATTCTGCTTTTAATGTAAATTTGTAAAGAATATGTGTAGGTGTAAAAATATATGCCTGTCTAAGGTGAGTTATGAATGATACTTGTGTGGTTTCTAAGATGATATTGCTTGAAGAATTCTTCAGTAGTAGTATGTCCAAATATTGGATTTTTAAGTAACCTTTTTTAAATGTCATAGACTTGCGTTAAACTCTCGAACAGGCGATCTCTTTAATTAGTGAAGGATTTTATATTATCTTTTCCCCAATCGTACATCATGAAAACAATGGGCATTAAGCTTCGGCCTAATTCTGTTAATGTATATTCCACTCTTGGGGGAACCTCGGGGTATACTTTCCGATGAACAATCCCATCTTCCTCCAACTCTCGAACCTGAGTCGTTAACACCTTATGTGTTATTTTCGGAGATAACCGTTTTATTTCACTAAAACGTAATGGACCATCCGTTCCTAAATAGTAAATAATCGTAATCTTCCATTTGCCGCTAATAATCGATAAGGTCAATTCCTTTTCACAATTAAATTCACCATTCTCAAGTTTTTTTCTGACTTCCCTCCGTAAATCATCCATAAGTTTCTTTTCCCTCCCTCAAGTCCAAAAGTAACCTTTAAGTAATCTTCTCACAAAAAAGTGCGTTCTTCCAAATAAAAGATTTTTAGAATTGAATGTAAGATAGGAAATTTTAGGAATCATCCTATAAAATCTAAAATCTCTTATTTGCGTAAAAAGATTGGAGGAAAGAAGAATGGCAGGAAACAGAGCTGTAGTTTACAAAGGTCCAGGACGTGTAGGTATTGAAGATATTAGCTATCCAGACTTAATCCTTAGAGATGGGCCGGGGGTAAATCCTTTAAATATCGGTCGTAAGTGTGAGCATGGAGTTATTCTAAAAGTCATTACAACCAATATTTGTGGAAGTGATCAGCACATGGTTCGGGGGCGGACAACTGCTCCAGAGGGACTTGTACTTGGTCATGAAATTACAGGTGAAGTCATTGAAGTAGGACGCGATGTCGAGTTTATTAAAAAAGGGGATCTTGTATCCGTTCCTTTTAATATTGCTTGCGGTCGTTGCCGTAGTTGTAAAGAACAACACACACATATTTGCGAAAATGTGAACCCAGATCGCCCTGGCTCTGCATATGGTTATGTGGACATGGGAGGATGGGTTGGTGGACAATCCGAGTATGTCATGGTTCCCTATGCAGACTTCCAATTGCTGAAATTTCCAGATAAAGATCAAGCTTTAGAAAAAATTCTTGATTTAACAATGCTTTCTGATATATTTCCGACAGGTTATCACGGTGCGGTGAGTGCTGGCGTGAAGCCTGGTTCTACAGTATATGTTGCTGGAGCTGGTCCTGTAGGCTTAGCTGCTGCCCATTCAGCTCAACTTCTAGGCGCCTCTGTTGTAATCGTTGGTGACTTAAATAATGAGCGACTTGCACAAGCGAGAAGCTTTGGCTGTGAAACTGTAAACCTTAGAGAGCATCCAGATCTCGGCGAGCAAATCGAGCAAATTCTGGGAATTCCAGAGGTGGATTGTGCAATTGACTGTGTTGGTTTTGAAGCACACGGACATGGTGCTGGTGCCGGCGAAGCACCTGCTACGGTATTAAACTCAATTATGGAAGTTACCCGTGCCGGTGGCCGACTTGGTATTCCAGGTCTATATGTTACAGGTGATCCAGGTGGTGTCGATGAGGATGCGAGAATCGGTACCTTAAAAGTTCGTTTGGGTCTTGGTTGGGCGAAAGCACATACTTTCGTGACTGGCCAAACACCAGTGATGAAATATCACCGCGACTTAATGATGGCGATCCTAAGTGGAAGAGCGCAAATTGCGAAAGCTGTAAATGCAACTCTGATTTCCTTAGATCAAGCACCAGCTGCATACGCTGAATTTGATCAAGGAGCTTCCAAGAAATTTGTCATTGATCCTCATGGATTTTTAAGTAAATAAATAAAATTAGGAGGCGTTGTTATGAGTAAAATCACGTTAGATGTAGCGAAAAAGATAATTGCAGGTGCAGAAGAAGAAGCAAAAAAAATTGGAGTTTCCATGGTGATTTCAGTCGTGGATGAAGGTGGAAATCTAATTGCGGTTCACCGGATGGATGATGCTTGGTTAGCCAGCATTGACATTGCCCAAAATAAGGCTTGGACGTCTGTAGCATTAAAAATGCCAACTTCAAACTTAGCCGACGCAACGGTTCCTGCAGCTGAACTTTATGGGTTGAACACAACAAACAACGGTCGCCTTGTCGTATTCGGCGGCGGAATCCCTCTTGTCAGTGATGGAAAAGTGGTAGGAGCTGTAGGTGTCAGCGGTAGTACGGTTCCTCATGATGTTCAAGTGGCAGAGGCTGGGGTTCGAGTGTTTGATAATATCGTGGTGCATCAATAATAAAATAGAACTACATTGAAAACCTTGGAGAGCAGTGATCTTTTACTGACTCTCCACTTTTTTATGGATGAAAATGGAGGGGAATTATTACTGTAGCTTGCTTATTTGAGCAATGGTGCATATATAAAACTGAATTGCTCTAACTATTATTCTAGCTCCAAGTGTGTGTGATATTTTTGATAAAAAGAAACTTAAAAGGCATCCAAATTTAGTAAATACTAAATTTGGCTGCCCTCTTAATAATTATTTAATTACTTTTACCTCTGCTTGGCCTTTTACAACAAATTCTCCTAGTTTCCCTTCGAAGTTCATAATCATTTGACCACGAACCCAGAAGAAGTCTTGTCGTTCAAATTTGAATTGGCCTTTTTTCGCCTGTTGGTAATAGCCTTTGTTTGATGTAAGAGCTGAAACTCCATTAAGGGTCACTTCATCTAAATCAAAGTCTTTAGAGCTATAACCCATTGGTAACGATACTTGAACTGTGAAATCACCTTTGTTTCCATTCATAACCTTAGGCAATACTTCAACGGTTGCCGGAATATAAACAAGGATCGTTTTTGTAACCTTTGTTGTCCATCCAGCATGGTCTGTTGCTTCAACTTCAATTGCATATTTTCCTGGTCGATCGAATGAAACATTTCCACCGTTTTGAACAATTTGACCATTAACAGTCATTTGTTCATGTGCTATTCCAGATAGATTATCAGATGCAGTATATGCTAATTTCAAATCTGTTCCTAGCGCATATTCGTCTGCTACGTCTAGGTCAATGGTTGGTAAAGTTTTGTCGATTTTAACTTGTACTGTTTGGGCTTCTTCTTTATTACCAGCGTTATCTACACTGTAGAATGATACTTCGGTAATACCTTCTTCACTTACTGTTAAGCTTGTACCATCTACAAACTCGGATCCGTTTATGGAATAGGATGTTTGGGCTACACCGCTTAGATTGTCTGTTGCTGTTAGTTCTAGTTGGAAGTCATTGTTGTTCCAAACATCTAGTACATTTGATGTTGTCACTGGTGCTGTTTTGTCAATTCTGACTTGTACTATTTGGATTTCTTCAACATTTCCAGCTTGGTCAACACTGTAGACTGATATCTCGGTTATGCCTTCTTCACTTACAGTTAAGCTTGTTCCTTCTACAAATTCAGAGCCGTCTATGGCATAGAATGTTTGGGCTACGCCACTTAGGTTGTCTGTTGCTGTTAACTCAACCTGTACGTCTTCGTTAGACCACACATTTTCAACGTTTGTTGTTGTCACTGGTGCTGTTTTGTCGATCTTAACTTGTACTGTTTGGATATCTTCTACATTTCCTGCTACGTCAACACTGTAGAATGAAACTTCATTTATTCCTTCTTGACTTACTGTTAAGCTTGTTCCTTCTACATATTCAGAGCCATTTAAAGCATAGAAGGTTTGTGCTAAGCCACTTAGGTTGTCTGTTGCTGTTAATTCAACCTGAACATCTTTGTTGCTCCATGCCTTTTGGACATCAGAAGTTGTAATTGGTGCTGTTTTGTCCACTTTAACTTCAACAACCTGGACCTTTTCTTTATTCCCTGCTTGGTCAATGCTATAGAAGAAAATATAATTTTCTGCTTCTTCTTTAACAGTAAAACTTGCGCCTTCTACAAAAGTAAGACCATCATATGAATAGAATGTTTTAGCAATATTACTTAAGTTGTCGGAAGCTGTTAGTTCTACTTGGAAATCCTTATTGTTCCAAACATCTTCTACATTTGATAATGTTGTTGGTTTGGTTTTGTCGATTTTCACTTCAGCTGTTTTTACCTTTTCAGTATTACCGACTTTATCAACAGAGTAATAAGAAACCTTGTGAAGACCTTCCTCATTAATAGAGAAGGTAGTCCCTTCAACGAATTCTCCATTATTTAGAGAATAGAATGTTTTTTCAACACCTACCTCGTTATCAGTAGCAGTTAGTTTAACATCAACACTCTCATTAACCCAATCAGTCGGTGCATCAATTGATGAAACAGGTGCTTCTTCATCGATAATTAATTTAGCAAGTACGACATTCGACTGAGCTGATTCTCCAAATGAATTACTATATGAAGTTACTATATATTCATGATTTGCATATGAAAGATTATTAATTGTATAAGATAGGTTATTAACCTTTTCAACTATTAAAACTGGCTCGCCATCAATAATTTCATAAATGTTGTATCCATTTGCATAGGTTACGAAATCCCAGGTAATTCTTACACTTGTGTCGCTTAAAAGCTTCAAGCTTGCGACAGGTGGTTGCATAATTGGGTAGACAATTTTCTCTGTAATCTGGTTTGATGGTTTAGACTCACCAAAAGTAGTATGATAACCAATTACTTCAAAAGAATGTGTATCCTCGGTTAGATTATAAACTTTTTGGCTTCTTGCTGTTCCATCATAAATAAGTTTCCGACTATCATTTGTTATTTGATATACCCGATATCTACTTGCCCATTCGGCAGTTGACCATGTAAGTGTAATATTGTTTACATCACTGACTACTCCCATTAGTTGAGTAGGCTGCACTTCAGGCCAAATTAGTGTTAGCTCTATCGAACTACTCTCAGGAGACTCTCCAAAACGGTCACTATAAGAATGCACGACATATTCATATTCGCCTTCTGGCATATTACTAAATGTAAATGACGTACCTCCAACCTTTCGTTGGAATACCTTGTCACCGTCGATAATCTGATACAGATTATACCCTGTTGCAAATTCTGCACTATTCCACTTGAGAACAATATTATTACCGTTTGAAATACTGTTTGTCACATTCTCAGGCGTCTTCATGATTGGATGAATCAAAGTAAGCGAAATGGCACTACTTTCTGGTGATTCTCCAAAACGGTCACTGGATGAATGAACCTCGTATTCGTAGTCACCTTCAGGTTGATTTGTAAACGTTACACTAGTTCCTGTTATTGTTCTTTGTAATACTTTTTTACCATCAATAATTTGATATACATTGTAGTTCTTTGCATAATCTGATGCCGTCCACTTTAATTGAATGTCGTTACCATACAAAATATTAGTTGTTAAGTTTTCAGGTGCTTGCATAGTTGGATGTATTACTTCTAAAGAAACAAGACTTCCCTCTACTGATTCCCCAAAACGTTTACTTACAGAATGTACAACATATGAATGTTTTCCTTCAGATACATTACTTACTTGATATGAATTCGAAGTAATATCTTTTTTAACGAGTTCCTTTTGTTCACCCATTACCTCATACAAATTATAAGAATCCGCATACTCTGCCTTTTCCCAAGAAAGCCTTATATCATTTCCATTTAATAATACATAGCTAGGTTTAGCTGGTTTCTCCATTTTTGGATGAACCAGATTCGCAAGTATTTCTGCTCCAAATTTTGATTCGCCATGGATCGTAGAGTTTGAATGAACAACGAAATGATAGTCTCCTTCCGGCTGGTTCGAGATAGTTGTTGTTATTGAGCTTGAATTTTTTAAGAGAACCTTTTCTCCATCAATTACCTGATAAACATTGTAATTTGTAGCGAATTCTGCACCCGTCCATGAAAGAAAAATATCGTTTCCATTTCGGATTTCATATTTTAGATCTGTTGGTGCTTTAATTGTCAGTCCTTCGACTGTAACACTTACTTGAGTACCTACTTTAGATTCACCAAATTTTGAGGAAAGAGAGTAAATCTCATATGTGTAGTCCCCAGCAGACATATTTGAGAAAGTTCTATTAGTACTAATCGTAGTTGCATTAAGAACCTTTTCTCCATTTTCAATCTGATAAATCTTATAGGATGTTGCATGCTCAACTGCATCCCATTCTAGACTAAATGATGTCTCACTCTTCATTGTCTTCGTAACATTTGTTGGTGCAGTCATTTCAGGATGAACAACTGAAACAGTTGTTTCAGTTCCAACTGCTGATTCGCCAAACCGAGATGAATAGGAGTGTACTACATATTTGTAATTGCCTTCTGCCATATTTCCAAAAGTAGTCGTAGTAGAAGTACTTGATAATGTTCTTACATTCACCTTAGAGCCGTCATTTTTCACTTGGTAAACATAATAATTGGTCGTATTAGAAGTTGGTTCCCATTCTAGCACTACGTCATTTCCATTTTTTACATAAGAGGTAACTTTGCTCGGTGCCTGCATTTCAACGTGATCAATCGTTAATGAAACTCTCGAACCCTCTAATGATTCTCCAAATCTAGCATTGTAAGAATGGATTTCAAATTCATACTCACCAGCTTCTGATTTAGAATATGTGGTAGTCGTAGTAGAAACTGTACTTTTTAATACTTTTTCTCCATCGATAATTTGATAGATTTTATAGCTAGTAGCATTTGGAGCGCTGTTCCAAGTTAGCTTTATATCATTAAGATTTAGTAATTGGTATGAAAAATTGGCTGGTGCCTCCATTGTGATTTCATTTACAACGACGGCTAAAACTTCTCCACCATTTGACTCACCAAAACGGTCACTATATGACTGAACTTCATACTTATAGCTGCCGGGTGCTACATTTGTTAGTTTTATAGATGTCTTATCAGTTTTTTCAATTAGTTCTTTACCATTATCGGTAATTTTATATAGTCTATATTCTGTTGTAAAAGGAACTGATGTCCAACTGAAGGTAACGTCATTTCCATTTGTAATAGAATATTTGAAATTACTCGGTGTTTCCATCTCTGGATGAACCACCTCAGCAGGTATTTGCGCTGAAACAGGGGATTCTCCATATAAAGAGTTAACCGCAGAAACAGCATATTGATAGTTTCCTTCTGCTACGTTCGTAATTGTATGAGTATTCTTTGTTGGAGAAGCTAGTAACGTAAGCTGCCCATCCTCAGAAACCTGATAAAGATTGTATGATTCTGCATATTTAAGTGCATCCCAGGATAAAACAACATTGTTTCCGTTCGAAATTTTAAATGAAAGATTGGATGGCTCGACCATCTCTGGATATGTAACAGTAAAACTGATAGGAGCACTTGGTCCAGACTCCCCATCCGAATTTAGGGTTGAAATAACAAATGTATAGGTACCTTCTGGAAGATCCTTCATTAGATAACTATTAGAATTCACCTTATCTTTTAAAATAAGCTGTCCATCAGTTATTTCGTAGATGTTGTATCCAATTGCTCCATATACAGAATTCCAATTGAGTTTAATATCATCTGGAGTTACCTCCTGATATGAAATATCGCTTGGAGGCAACATACTACCACTAGCGAGTGCATTGCCCAATGGGAAAAATAATTGAACAACCATTAGAAGCAATGCGAGAAAAGTAACATTTCTTTTTAAGATTTTCTTCATTCTTTAGTCCTACCTTTCTAAAAAAAGCCAAAAGAAAAAGAACCTCGTACAAGGTTCATAGGTAGATAGACTATGAGTCCTTGTGGCAACCGGCTACCATCCACATGTTGTGGGTCAGGCCCTTGGCTTTGCGTCCTATGATTTCCCATAGTTTGCCTTTTTCACTTTGGTTTTTTGTTATTCATTACCTATTATCATACTATTTTCCTAACGAATTGAAAAGGTCTATTTTACTAGTTATAGTCAATTTATCCTTATTTAACAGAAAAATCTAGCAAAATAAACCGAGTAGCGTATGCACTACTCGGTATGAACTCTATTTTCTTTTATCGAAAAACATTCCATCATCTGGTCCTGATTGATAAGGATTAGAATATTTTTTTGAAGATGCTTTACTTTTTTTCAATTGGGCTAAATCCATCTGAATCTCGAGTTTGAATTCTGCTAATTTAGCATCAATGATTTTATTCATACGAACAATTTCAGCGCCTAATTGTTTTTCTTTTTCAGTAAAAGGTGGCTTAATCTCTGGAATCAGGGTTTCACGTGAATCTAAAAAGGTGTTAATTCTTTCGATCTCTTCTTCCCGTTTCTCTTTTGGGATTGGTTGTGAAACTATGTCTAATAGCTTTTCTGTAACCCTAGAAAGAGAGTCTAGTGCATTCACTACACTTGCCCGCCTTGAACATGCTGTCGTTGACGGTTAATTTGAATAACTTGTTTCCACGTGTCACGGAATTCAGTTACAAGACCTTCAACTTCAGAAAGAACATCTAAGTCATTTTTGATATTAACATCGATTAACCGGCGATTGATATAGTCATACATGGTCATCATGGTCTTAGATACTTCAACATTTGGATCAAGTGAAACCATCAGTTCTCTAATGATATTTTGCGCCTTTTGAAGATTTTTATTTTTTTCTTGAATGTTTTTTTCTTCAATTGCTTTTCTAGAAAGCTTAATAAATTTTAAACAACCGTTATACAGCATTAAAGTTAGCTCTCCAGGCGAAGCTGTTGTGACGGTATTAGTTTGATACGCTTGATATGGGTTACCTATCGCCATTTCTTACACTCCCTTTTAATAGCTAAACTGTTGCATTAAAAACGCCGACTGTGAGTTTGCACGCTGAATAGCTTTTTCCATTTCAGTAAATTGACGCCAATAGCGATCCTCAATTTTGAGTAATCGAGCCGCAAAACTATCTATCCGATCGTCCACATTATCCAGATTTCGACCAATAGTAAATGAATTATTTTCAGAAAAGGCTTTACCAGCTTTCAGTTCTATTCCACTCATCGTTTCTTTTATAGAATCTCTAAGTCTCCTTGCGATTCCTTTTTCTTCCGTTGTAGGCCCATCTTTTTGAAAAAGCTCATAAATGGTATTTGGATTATTGGAGATAGCTTCACGAAGTTTGCCTTCGTCAATGATCAACTTTCCTTTATCCAAATAGTTTTTAGATGTTGTAATACCAATATCCGATAGTTGGTCAAACCCTGTTCCAGTACCCGATATAGGCGTATATAATTGCTGCCTCATTTTATTTGTACTTGAGATTAAAATAGAATCACGGTAAAGGGTTCCTTTGCGCGCTTCCTTTTCCCATTTTTCAATTTGGTCTTCCGTCATATCCTCTTTCTGAGCATCCGTAAGAGGCTGATAATTGCGATTCGACTTTTCAATTGTTTTTGAGTTGATATTCGTAATTAATTCATTGTATTTATCTACGAACGAAACTATTGTAGATAGTATTGAATCCACATCAGGAGAAGAAGAAAATGTTACTGCTTGTCCGGTTAAGGTATTTATATCACCTGTTACTTGTTTTAATGTATACTCATAGCCATTAATTTGAAATGTATTTGAACTACGTGTTGTTACCAAGCCGTTATAATTAAACATTGCGTTCTGTCCGACTGAGCCATTTCCTGCAGCCATAGCCTCAAGATTGTTAGGCTCCAGTTGAAGTAAATCAGTAAAAAAGGAACCAGTAAGCACTATTTCAGGTTGGTCCTTAACATCCCCAGTGTATTTTGTTGTTAATGATACCTTTCCAGTAACACTATCAAAAAACGCACTCACACCAGAGTTAGAATTAATTTTACTAATCACTGAATTTATTGTATCTTGTGTAGGATCTATAGTAATAACTGTTTCGCCTAAGGTTCCATCTTTATTTGTCGCCTGTATGGTAATGCTTGTTTCAGAAAAAGTTAACTCACTTAATTTTTGATTGGGATCGGTAACAATAACATCTTTACTGTGCATGGAAGCACCTTTTGCAAGTTGAAACACGGTAATAGAACCTGAAATTTCATTTGTTGCACTAATACTACGAGCTGAAACCGCCGCATCATTTGAGCTAGTTATATTCTTTTTCGTATACGTCGAATTCATCATTAACTTATTAAAAATGAAGGTATCAAAATCAAGCAATTGCTTGTTCATATCACGATAATCATCACGTTGCCATTCAAGATATTGCTTTTTTTGATGCATCTTATCTAATGGGATACGTTCGGCTTTCATCAAATCCTTAACAATTGAGTCGATATCCATCCCACTTGCTAATCCACCAATTCTTACCATTGGCGCTCACCACCTTATATCTTTTGGGACAAATGTCCATTGTCCCCTTTAAATCTTTTTATCTACAACAAAACCAAGAAACTCCGTCATGGCTGCATATATATCTAGTATTTTCTTAGAAGGAATCTCCCGAACTACCTCATGTGTCTCATCGTTTATGATTGTCACGTAATATTCATTTAGATCCTCGTGTAGCTCAAATCTCAAAGAAGTATTATTTGGCTCCAAAAATTTATTCAGGCTATCGATTACTTGATTGACATCCTCTTTCGAATCTTGCTTTTCACTTTGATTTCTGAATTCTTGTGGGGGAGCAATGTTCTCCCCTCTGCTTTCAGTCTCAATAGACATTCTTTGTTGGAAATAATCAGTGTTGTAGTTCATCGTTGTACTAGAAGAGATTTTATCTATAGACATATAGTTTCCTCCTAAACAAACGGGGCTTTATTAGTTATATCGGAAGGAATAAGAGAAAGTTAAGCATTCCACTTAATCAACCCTTCAAATTTTTTATTAATCTCCCATCAAAGGAATGTATGTTCGTTATAATATAAACAAGGAGGACGAAAACCATGAATTTAAATACACTATTATACGTTCAACTTAACATTCTATTTGCAAGCATTATAGGAGATGGAAAAATTACCAAAATATACAAGAGTTCACGTACAGATATCACCAATCACCACTAATTGCCCAAGTATGTTTTATCAAACAAACTTGTATTGGAGATTCTAGGAGGAAACCCAAAAGTACTAAGATTCATATCCGGGTTTTGCCGTTATAGCAACAAACAGTGATAGATACAAAAACTTTTCAAAAACGGAAATTAAAGAAATCTTAAGGATAAAATTTATGGGAGAAAAAGATAGAGTTATAGATGAAAGATTAAATAGATCGTATTGGAATTGTGTGTAAACTGAGAGAATTTATAAAAAATGGTCGCCTATAAAGGCGCCCATCTTTAAAATTTTATTAACGAAGAAGTTGTAGAATTCCTAGTGGTTATTGGTTGGTTAATGCATTGTGAGTCTTGAGTTAATTAGGCACGCTATGGTGGAGTTCGTGGTTTGCTCCTTCCTGCTAGCTACATACTTTAAAGTCAGTTTTTTATAAGTATTGCCAGATAAGCCATTGTTGTATATCCATTATCCTTCAGTAACTTAAAAGCGTTTTTCAAGAATACATTGTTATGTTCGACTGATTTAGAAAATGATTGGATTAGAGTAATAATTAAATCTGTTGTAAGTCCCTTATGAAAACCAGCCATACCGATTAAATGAAGTTTAATCAATGAATAATGCAGGATAAGCATTGCATAATCTTCGAACATATTTTTATTCCCAAACGGGAAGAGGCTTTTGAAGACATAGTTTACTAAATAGTTTTCAAGAATATATTCATGTTCACTTATAAAAGGCTTATAGTACTCCTCAAAAGCCACTTTATATTTTTCTGCGATTGCTTCAACATTTGATTCAGTAGTATATTCAATCCCTTGTAATGTCTCTGATAAGCATTTCTGGTATCTTTCGCTTCCTATCCCATGTGCTACTCTATAATCAAGTAACTCCTTGCATATCTCCATTTGAATTGCTAAGTGTTTCGAGTCAGTAGAAAAAACCGATTTCGCTCCTCCGTTTACCATCATAGTTGAATATTGTGCAATAATATCTTGAATAAAACCTAATTTACCATGGTCAACCGCTTCTTGCACTTTTCTAAAGAATAATCCTAGGAAAATTAGACGTTCATCTAGAGAGTATGTTCTATCCTGCAGAACTTGTATGGTAAAACTACGAAGTTCCCAGAAATACTTAATTGGTTTATTCATCAAATCCGGATTACCCGTATCTAATTCTCTTGCGATAAAACCTGGCGTATTACCTAATTCTTCTGTCAGATCAAATTCCATTCCATTCGGGTTTAATAATGCTAATCTTGCAGCTTCAGGACAAGACATTGTTAGGGACTTCTCAACTACACCGTTTATTTTATTCAAACTTCGTGGGTAGATAGCACATGTATTCGATAAAAAGTCTTCACCAAGATTTAATTGTACCTTACACAATTTCTCCTCAGATAAAAAAGAACAACTTCCTCCATCTTGCATTTTAATTTTAGCAAAATTATCTGAAGAGGGATTAGATCTGTTCCGTATAATATTTTTTTGGAATAAGGGTTTTAGTTCTGTATCTTGAGCTTTTTTATATTTTTTATAAGTGGCTTCATCAATATTTACTCGCCAACCAGCACAACACGAGTCTTCACAAGCAGAACCAATACATGAAAATTCACGTACATATTGCGGGATTAATAATGGACTTACTTTTTTAGTCATTTTGTTCTCTCCTCTCGATGTTCCATTAGTTAAAATAGATTTCCTCAATAAGGGAAGAAATCTATTTTAATCAATGGAAAACTAAAAAAGGATTAGGAAACTCCCAATCCCTTTTTTAAAAAATTATTAACGTAATAATTGAAGAACACCTTGTGGCTGTTGGTTAGCTTGAGCCAACATTGCTTGAGATGCTTGAGCCAGAATAGAGTTTTTAGTTTGCTCCATCATTTCCTTCGCCATGTCTACATCACGAATACGGGATTCCGCTGCAGTAAGATTTTCTGAAGCATTATCCAAATTGTTGATTGTGTGTTCCAACCTGTTTTGTGTTGCTCCAAAAGAAGATCTTGTTGTAGAAACTGTTTTGATAGCTGCATCAACCGCTTGAATATCAGTATCAAATGTTCCTTTTGTTCCATCAGGTTTAACACCATTTACAGTTAAAGTAGAAGAATCCATTTTTGTAGCAAGTTTAATGTTTATTTGTTGCCCTTTATTAGCTCCAATTTGAACATCTATATCAAAATTACCATCAAGTAATTTATTACCATTAAACTCAGTACGTTCTGCAATACCATCAAGTTCTGCATTTAGAGCCGTTATTTCATCATTAATAGATGCTAAATCTTCAGTCCCTAAGAAGCCATTTCCACCCTGTACCACTAGTTCTCTCACTCTTTGAAGAATAGAATGGGTTTCATTTAATGCGCCTTCTGCAGTTTGAATTAAAGAAATACCATCTTGGGCATTACGAGAAGCTTGATCTAAACCACGAATTTGACCACGCATTTTTTCAGAGATTGCAAGACCAGCTGCGTCATCTCCAGCACGGTTAATACGAAGACCTGAAGCTAATTTCTCCATTGATTTTGATTGTGCATTTGTTGCACCATTTAACTGACGATGTGTGTTAAGTGCAGCAATATTGTGATTAATTCTCATTATTATTTCCTCCTTGAATGTTTGTAATCCACATCCTTGTGGAATTTGATTTATTGACAAATAGCACTAAAGTCGGCCGCCTTATGTACGTATTTGTTTTACATACTTAATATCGACATGTTTTGTAATTGTTTAATAGATTTTTAGATTTTTTTCTATTAATTTTTTTATAAAAAAATACCCGTAATCATTTTCGATTAACGGGAATTCTTAAAATTAATATTAATTTGCTTCAATAATTCTATTGGAGTCTGGGAGGCTTGATTGTTTTCATTTTGAATATCGAGATAAACTTCTTTTCGGTGGATTTCAACATGTCTCGGTGCATTAATTCCAATTTTAATTTGCTCCCCACTTACAGATAAAATTGTAATTTCAATATCATCACCGATTTTTATTGATTCATTGACTTTTCTGGTTAGAACAAGCATTTCTCCCACCTCCTACTTCGCAGACACTTTTTCAAAAATCTTGTGTTTTGTTTGATATGAAGTATTTGTTAATATAACCTGTTTTCCTATTTGCTTTTTATGATTTAGAATAACAGGTCCTTGTAAGTTCGCCGTAGTCTTTTCAAACGGATCTTGAACTGTTAAAATTACATAAACCGAAACATCCTTTTCCGATTCAAGTTGAAGCTGTTCAACTACCTGGTCATCGATTGAAAAATCATACTCCTTAAAAAAGAAAAACGGGTTTGTTACAACAAATGCAAGTTGTTGATTCCCAACCGACTGCATAATAAAGATTCCAGTACCCTCACCAAATGGAAGAATTATAAACTTTTTTTCATCCAAAAATCCAGGTATCCCGTTTGCAAAAGAAATAATTTCATTTTCCTTGATAGATATTTCACCATGATATTTCGTATTAATTTTCATTATTTCACAACCTTATTTTTAGATCTCTTGCTTGTAGTTTACACCGGCATATTTCAAATTAACGAAATCAATTTTCAGAGATTGTCTTTGCTCCAAACTAATATCTACTTTTCCTTGTGTGTATTCGTGGATTGGTTTGTTAATCCCTACATTCATAATTGGCTTATTCACCCTCACTTCGATGTCTACCTCTGCAGGAACATAACTAGTCTTGACACTAAAATGAGAAGGTATCCACCCGATATTAAATTGATGCTCCGGTCCTTCATTGTTTCTTTTGGCAATTTGGGCAATTGGCTTTCCGCCGTTTTCGATTTTCATTAGTTCATTGCCTTCTTGCACTCGCCTTGCAATTCCATCTAAAGAATCTTGATATCCCTGATCTGCTGCCTCTGCAACCCTGCGAAAAATATGCTTCAAATCCATATCTGCCCAGGCTTCAGTTTGATCAATTGTCAATTTACCGGGTGTAGTTTGTATCGTTATCTCTGCCTTTGGCTGTTCAATAGACAAATCTGCTTTTGGTTGTTGAATTTCCTGAACAGGCTTAATCGTACGAATTCCTATTTTAGCATTTTGAGATTCTAACCGAATTTGAGCTAACTCCATCAAATCTCTCCTATCAAAAAAGCTATCTCTTTAAAAAAGATAGCTTAACGTAAAAAGTCCATTAATGTTGGTTGCATAATTTTCGCTCCGACTCCAAGGGCTGCACGGTGTACTGCTTCCGCGGTTGTTAAATTAATAATAACCTTTTCCATTTCCGCATCTTCATTCTCAGAAATAATTCTATTCGCAATTACCTCTTGTGAGCCAAGTCTATCATCAATAAGTTCAATACGGTTATATCTTGCCCCGAGATCAGCACGATTTGCGACAACATTCGATGTATGGGAATCTAAAATATCCAGATACATTCCTATATCACCATCAGAGTTAAGATCCTGAATTAAATTATCAAGTTCTGTAAAGATGTCATTTGTATTACTACCTTTTAATAGGTCAGAAGATTTCACATTTACATTAATGTGAACACCTTTAGAAACCTCAAGTAAGACATCACTATTTGAAGTTGAAATACTACTCGTCGCTAGATCAACCGGTGCATCAGTTGTATTGGTACCATTAAAAATATATTTATTTCCGACCTTTGTATTCGCGATAGTAGCAATATGCTCTTTTAATTGTTCAATTTCAATCGCAATGTTCTTCTTTTCATCCGCACCATTGGTACCATTACTCGCCTGCACAGTCAATTCCTTAACACGATGCAGTGCCTGAGTCATTTTATCCATCGCATCATCTGCAGACTCCATCCAAGTATATGCTTCAGATAGGTTTCGTTGATACTGCTCAATTTCAGCAAGGTCAGTACGATATCGCATTCCCTTAATCGCCACAACTGGATCATCGGATGGCTTTGTAATCTTCTTTTGTGTATTTAATTGATCCTGGTATTTTCCAAGTCTTTCGTAACTATTACTTAGGTTTCGCAACATGTTATTTGTTAGCATGGATTGTGTTACGCGCATATTTTACACCTACCTTCCACCAGTACCTAGGCCGTTAATGATTCTATCTAGCATTTCGTCGAGTACTGTAATCATTCTTGCAGACCCGTTGTATGCATGCTGGAACTTGATCATGTTTGTCATCTCTTCATCTAAGGAAACTGCACTTACCGATTGGCGACGATTTTCTACTGAATCCTTCAGTACCGCTGAGTTATCTGCCATGCGAATTGCTTCCTGCGAATCTACCCCCATTGAACCGATGAGAGATTCATAGAAGGATTGGATACTACCTGACGTAATCGGAAAACCAGCTAATTTACCAAAATCAGCATTTTTTACATTTGCTAAATTTGTCGCATTATAGCCATTTCCAGATTCTCCTTGAATGGTTGAAACAGCGATATGGCTTAGATTCTCGATGTTAGCAGAAACACTTATAGTTGACGCTGCACCCGCATGTGCATTTGCTCCAGCTCCAATAAATGGAGTAAAGAAATCTCCACCTTGTGCACTAGCCTCTGTTGAAGTTTTCAATGTGTAACCCTGTTTGTGGACATTGTTAAACTCTGTCGCAAACGAATACGCCATTTTATCCAAGTCATCTAGCATTTTAGAATATATGCCTTTTTCCGCACCATTTTCCACATATCCGTAAGCTTCTACTAATGCTTTCATTTCTCCACTACGAATAAAAGGTATATCTTGTCCATCTAATTTAAAACCAGTAACAGGACCTGTTGGTTGGTCGTTTACTCCGTCTCCATCAGAATCCATTCCAGGAACGACTGAAAGCTTTTTAAAAGTACTTCCATCAATCAATTTGGTTTCCGTCCCGTTGTCACCAACAATTGATATGTCTAAAATACCTTCTGCAACTGGTAATGAATCGCCGCCACTGCTTCTAGGTGGATGAACCTTAATTTCCACATATTTAGAAAGTTCATCAATAAGTCGATCACGTTCATCGTACAAATCATTTGGAAGGTATCCAACTGGTTCAATTTCAGAAATTTGCTTATTAATCCTGCTGATTTGGTCAGAAAGCGAGTTTACTGTTTTCACAGTTACACTGATTTGTTTACCGAAGTCGTCTTTTATTGCAGTTAAAGAGTTTGATAGATAGTTAAAAGTGTTCGCTACCATTTCACCGCGTTGGCGCACTACCGAACGCGCACCTTGGTCTTCTGGGTTTGCAGCTAAATCCTGCAGGGACTGCCAGAATTGGTTCATTGTGTTTGCAAGGCCCGTTGTAGATGGCTCATTCATAATTTCTTCCATTTTTCCCAATGCGTTTGCGCGTGTTTCCCAGTAGCTTGTTTTTGTTTGCTCACCGCGGAACTGAACGTCCAAAAAGCTTTCGCGCACACGTTGAATCGTTCCGGCTTCAACACCTGTTCCAACCTGTCCGGGAATTTTCGCCGCATTTAGACCAGGAGATGGGTATGGATTTGTCTGGGTAAAATTAACGCGTTGCCTTGTGTAGCCGGGTGTACTCGCATTCGCGATATTATGTCCAGTTGTATATAGCGCACTTTGTTGGGTCATCATGCCTCTGCGTGCTGTTTCTAGTCCATGAAAAGTTGATACCATTATTCCATCCTCCGTTGTCTAAGCCTTCGAATCAAACATCGAGCGTGTTTGCTTTTTCTCTTTTGTTCCCGCTGGGTTTCCGTAGTTGACAGTTTGCTCCTGTGGCAAAAGCATGTCCAATGACATGTTCACGTACTGCAAAGATTGATGTGTGAGCTGTTGATTTATGTCATTCGCTGCCTTTAATTCGTGAGTCACTTTAACCAGTTCCTCATGTAATTCCGCTAAACTTGAACGAACTGGATCACTCGTGACCTCAATACACCTCGATAATGTCTTTTCCTGAACACGAGGCCCAAGCAATTGATCAACAATCGCAATTCGTTCATTTTCCAATTGTTTGATTGCTAAAATGTATTTCTGTTCTTCCTTCATTTGTTCGTTAAGGGCATCAATGTCGCCTTTTTTCAAAATGTCTGTTTTCCGCTCAGCTAGCTTAAGTAAATTTTGTTGTAAAATAAGTATTTTTTTGAGCAACGCGACTAAGTTTTCAGCTGACATAGTTACCCTCCATTCTCACATTACTTTTTAAAATAAAAATCATAGACGGTCTTCGCAACGTCTTCTACGTTCACCTTATAGGTTCCACTTTGAACCTGTTGCTTTAGAGCTTCAACCTTTTGTTGGCGCGCAACTGTGATTGGTGAAGTTTCCTGTAGTTGTTTTGCAGCAGAAGAAATTTCGACCTTATCTGTCTGAGTTGACTTTTCTGTTGCGGCAATCTTGTTCATTTGCTTTTTATATGGATTCATTCCAACAGGTCCGAACTGGTTAATTTTCATGGTAAAACCTCACTTTCTATCCGAACTTCGTGTCTTTTCCTTTATATCGGCAGTGACATGAAAATGTTTAGAAATTTTAATCCGCAAAATACGTTCTTTTTTCACGTTCTAGTATTTCTTTCTTCCGTTCTTCTTCCTGTTCAAAAGTTGTTAATTCACTGCGAAGCTCCTTTGAACAATCGTCGCATAAAACCCCGTCTCGGATTATGGTACGACATTTTCGGCATGGATATCCAAGGTTTGGGAATTGAGCCAGTTTCAGCTTTCCTGTCCGGATAAATTTGATGATTAATTCTTCGTCAACACCAGTTCCCTCTGCTGCTTCATAAATGGTCGCTGTGCGATTTTCTCTTTTTCGAATAAATTTATAAACGGTTTCGAACGCGATTTCCTCTTCCTTATAACATTTTTCGCATACATCACGAAGATTTGTTTTTACAAAAAGACTGCCGCAATTTGGGCAATTCAATAGTTCTGCCATGTTGACTCTCTCCTCAAACACCTAATTTCTATCTATTATATCGGTGTTTTTGGATGAGTTTGTAGTGACAGTTTTTTGAAATAACTATCCCCTCATCAACGTCAACGACGAAACCGACATCGCTCCGGCCTTTAACAGCACTGCAGCCGCATGCCTTAATGTCGATCCTGTCGTATAAATATCATCCACTAATAAAATATCTTTATCCTGAACTATCTCAATCACTTGGAACACATTTTCTCCAGATATCCTTTCATTACGGCTCTTTTTCGATTGTTTTTCCAAATGAGTTCGTGCTAGCACTTCATGCACCTGAGCATCCAGTATTTCTGCTAATTCCTTTGCCTGGTTAAACCCGCGCTCATACAAACGTTCGTTACTTAATGGAATCGGTACAATGTAATAGGAAGGAATAAAATGTGTTTTAAAAGCATTTTTCAGTGGGGTTTTAAAAATAGAAGCAATCAAATAGTCACCGCGGAATTTATAGAGGGATAAAACATCTTTCGCAAAGTCATTATATAAGTAAATTGACCGGTTCTTTGTAAGCACACCTTGCCACTCCGGATCCTTTTCCCACCGAACACAGTCATAACAGAGGCTTCCTTCACGATACTCATCGGACAGTTCCGAAAAAGGCCGACCACAAATATCACAAAGTTCACCGTCAACTTTTTCAAATTTCTCACTGCAGGTTGAACAAAGTGGATCTGGTTCGGCCAACGAAAACAATGTCGACCAGGAATCCACTTCCTCAAAATAATTGTGGCAAAGTATGCATGTAGACATATCTTAGCTCCTTTTCGTATTATCGCATTGTGGATTTTTGGCGACGATGTTCACGGCTTCTGCGATTTTCACGTAGAGGTTGGCCATCATTTGTTTATTAAAATATTGGGCGCGGACATAAGCCACTCCGTTATCCTTCGATACATAGCGTGGTGGTAGATTATTTAGAGTAATGGCAAATACATCATTTTTACATTGCTCACATTTGCAAGGCAAGTTGTATTCAGACCAGTTTTCATTGATTGCTTCAGCTACTAGTGGCTCCATTGCATTAAAAACCTTCACACGAACCTCTCCATTCTCTCTATCTTATTTTATTATCACATAATAAACATTAATTGGAAATAGTTTTGTTGTGCCTATCTTTAACAATAATAGATTTGACACGATTGTAAATTCCCCTTTCAACCTATGCAAAATGATACTTTTGTACTATCAAAAAACCCCTAAGCCGGATTCTTCGTCCAACTTAGGGGTCTTAATTTTAATCTACCTTTTTAGCATAAAAAATGAATCGATATGGCGCGTCACCGAGATATCCAAATGGATAACAGGTGGTTACAATGAGCTCCTCGTTCGGTGCTGTTGATTTGATGATGGTTCGGTCGTCAGCATCCACAATTTTCGTATCAACAATTTCATAGGTAAAGTCGCCGTATTCTAATTTCACCACAAATGTATCACCGATTTCTAGCTCATCAAATCGCCTAAAAAGTGTATCGCGGTGACCCGATAGAACGATTTGATCGTTTTGAGTCGGCAGTGCTGTACCGAGGTAATGCCCAACACCTTTCGCCAGTTCCTTTTCATCCGTGCCTTCAATGATCGGCATTTTCTCACCGAGTTTTGGAACCTCTAAAACCCCCATTGTATCGCCTTTTTCAAAGGTCGGAATGACAATTTCCTTTTCTACTTTTTTCTCGGTTGGCGGTGTGGAAATGAGTTCTTCCGCCTGAACCAATGCCTCTTTTTGAGACTGATTCGAATCCCAAATTTGAAAAATCGAGTAGCCTGTTAATGAAACACCCCCGATGATGAAGAGAAGTGCAATCGTATAAACAACTTTTTTCACTGGAAATCACCGCCTACTCCGTTCTTTGCCCGTTATTTTTATCATAATAAAAATGGGCTGTGAAATCAATCAATGAAGCCGTTTTGGATGGCTTCTTTGTTCATATTTTCGATGTGCTGTTTTACCTTGATCATTTCCCTCGTTCTGCCGTAATGAAAAAATAAAATCTCGCCTTTGGGAAATTTAGCACTCCGTCCAACTCGGCCAGAAATCTGCACCAAGGCGCTCTCTGTAAAAATTTTATCCTCCGCTCCCAGCACAGCAACATCAATATTAGGTACGGTTACGCCTCTTTCTAAAATGGTGGTTGTCACGAGTATTGGGATTTCACCAGAGCGGAAGCGTGCTACCTTGTCTTTTCGATCTGGATCCTCGGCATGAACTCCTTCGATTCGGGGATCAAGAGTTTGCAAACTTTCTACGATGCTTTCCATATAAGCAATCCGTGGTACGAATAAAAAAGCTTGCTTACCGATGTCGAGATGTTCCTTTATCCACGCCATCACATTCCCGGGAAGCCTCTTCTTTTTCAAGATTTTCTCCCAGTTCCCACACCATATAAATTCCGGAACTGGTAATGCGTATCGATGAAACCTTGCAGGAATGGTTACAGCTTTTCTTTTACCCGCTGCAATTTCATTTTTCCAGGTTTGATTAGGCGTTGCGGTGAGGTAGATGGTCGACGAGATGTCCTTTTTCGATTGGTTCACAGCATATTGCAGCATTGGCTCAACTGAATAGGGAAAGGCGTCTACCTCATCTATTATGATCATGTCGAAGGATTTGTAGAAACGGAGAAGTTGGTGGGTTGTGGCAAGCGTGATGGGTGCAGTCTTGTTGCGGTCCTCGCTTCCTCCATACAAGGCGATAACATCAACTTGTGGAAATGCAGATTTTATCCGTGGTGCTAGCTCAATTACGACATCAGTTCGTGGCGTCGCGATACACACTCTTTTACCGACCTGAAGTGCCACTTCGATTCCCTCAAACAGAATTTCAGTTTTCCCCGCTCCACACACAGCCCAGACTAGTAACTGGTCATCGTCCTGAAACGCATTTATTAGTTCTGTAGAAGCCTTTTGTTGTCCCGGTGAAAGGGTTCCTTCCCACACAAGTGGTTTATCCGGAATATCAACATTCTGACTCGGCCCCGTCCAACTCACCAAAACCGTGCACTCACTCATCCGTCCCATATTAATGCACTTCCTGCAATAAGTACATTCTTCTTTACACCTTTCACATTCAAACGAAGCAAACAGTTTTTGGACGGAATTCCCGCACCGAACACAGGAATAACCATCCTTCGTTTTCGTAATGCATTTTCGATATTGCAAATAACCATTCAAATAGTGAGTATGTATGTCTTCTAGGGATAATGGAATTTCTTCAAGTAGGAGTTGCTTGCCGTTGAGTAATTGTTGGAGTTCAGAGGAGTACTTAAAAGTGGGATTCATTTGCTGCAGATAGCCGGATTCAAAATCGGTAATTCGCTTGGCGCCAGACTTGTCCAATAGCTGTTCAGGGATTAATATTTCTTTTTCTAGTAAAAATCGCATGAAGGACCTCCGTATTTATTATTCAATTAATAACAGCGCCGCACCTCAGCACGGCGCCCCTATTTTATTTCTTATACCAACCTAACCCAATCGCACCTTCACCAAGATGGGTTCCAATAACAGGTCCGAAATAGCTTAGTAAAAATTCGACATGTGGGTATTTCTTTTCAAGTTCAGCCTTCAATTCCTTCGCCTCTTCCTCAATGTTTCCGTGGATCAGCGCTGCACGCATTGGAACACCTTTGCTTGCATCTTCATCAAATAATTCAAACACTCGATTCAACGCCTTTTTACGCGTACGAATTTTTTCGAATGGCACAATCACTTTATCCTCAAAGCATAAGATTGGCTTCACCTGTAACAAACTGCCGACAAAAGCCGCAGCCCCGCTCAGGCGGCCACCGCGCTGAAGATTTGTGAGATCATCCACCATAAAATAGGCTCTCATCGACATTTTCATCTCTTCTAACCTTGCCATAATCTCTTCAACTGGCTTTCCTTCATTCGCCATTTCCGCTGCCTCTAGCGCGTAAAAGCCTTGCACAATACAGCTGATTTCAGAGTCAAAAGCATGTACCTTCACACCTTCAACCATTTCACCTGCAGTCACTGAACCTTGATAGGTCCCGCTAATTCCACTAGATAAGTGAATACTAATGACAGTATCGTACTCCTGTCCTAGCTTTTCAAAAAGCTCCACGAATTCACCAGTCGGCGGCTGTGAAGTGGTTGGCAAATCCTTGCGAGCCTTTAGCTCTTCGTAGAAAGCCTCTGCCGTAATATCGACTTCCTCACGATAGGTCTCCCCGCCAAATACAACACTTAGCGGAATCATATGTATATTAAGTTTTTCACGAAGTTCCTTTGGAATGTAAGCTGTACTATCAGTTACAATCGCCGTTTTCATATTCTTTACCTTCCTGTCCTGTTTCTTTATAATTTCCATTTTAAATGAAATGGACGGGGATGTCACTTGTTTATAAGTATGTGTTTTACACGGAGGGAAGTGGTGATTTTTTCAAAAAACCATCTCTCTTGGTCTAAATTTTTATTATTTGTTGAGAAACTAATTTAATGGTCCGATTCTCTGGTTACCTCCAAATGGCTCTAGACAGATTTTTTCCAAATTTCACACATATATCTAGCATCCGATGTAAGCCATTTTTGAGCTTCTGGTCTATCTAATAATGCTTGATGTTCTTCACAAATTCTTTTTGCAATACGGAACTGGAGGTCTTTAATATACCTGTTGACTAATATTAATACTTTTTTATCTGAATCTGTTAGAGTTACAAAGGTTCCTTGCTCTAACTCTTCTTTTATTATTTTTATAAACTGTTGTGCATTAGAATTTAGCAGAACATAATTTTGAGCCTCTGTTAGACGATTCCATTCATTGATTATCATTTTTCTGGCATTAGGGAAATTTTTTTCGGAAACCATGATGTTAACTAATCGGATAACACTTTCAATTTTCAAATTTTATCCACCTTCTTAGGTCTTTTGTCATATAAATTTTATACACACAGAAAACAAAGGTCAATAATTATTCGAAAATTTAGGTATTTATTATTAGTTAATTTTTCTAAGCTGAAAGCAAATTAATAAAAACACAACGAGCTGTGATCAAGCAACCCGCTGTGTTGAATATACATTATCTGTTTACAGTTTATATTAACTCACCATGGTATTTACCTTATCAACTACGAGATGAATTTCCCTCAAGGTTTGTTACTATTTCCGAATCAACATTTATTTGATTTAAAAAGCTCTTGTTGATGATCACACCCTAAACTTCCTAACCGCTTCTTGTAACTCCTCAGCCATATAAGATAAAGAAGCCGCTGAAGATGCGATTTCCTGCATGGATGCTAATTGCTCTTCTGTTGCTGCAGATACCTCTTGGCCCTGTCCAGTTGTCTTCCTAGCAATTTCATCTATTTCACTTACAGCTTCAACCACTTGTTGCGCGCCTTGTGTCATTTGTGCTATTGATGCTGAAACTTCCTGTATTTGTGAAGATACTTCATTAACAAATTTTTGAATTGTTGTAAAGGATAAACCAGCATTGTTTACCACATATATTCCCTTTTCGGTCTCTTCTGTTCCCTGATTCATTGACTCAACAGCTTGTTTGGTATCTTCTTGGATTGAAGCGATCAGTTCGCGAATGCTTTCGGTCGATTTTGCTGACTGTTCCGCTAATTTTCTCACTTCATCTGCGACAACAGCAAAGCCTTTTCCGTGTTCTCCCGCTCTTGCTGCTTCAATGGCTGCGTTTAAAGCTAAAAGATTTGTCTGACTAGCAATATCGGAGATCACATTTACAATCTGATTAATTTCTTCGGAACGCTCTCCTAATGAATTAATAATTTTTCCTAGATCTGCTACCGATGTATTGATATTTTGCATTTGTTGAATAGATTCCTTTAATGCCTGTTCACCGTTCTCCACGATGGCCAATGCTTCATCAGAGGTTCTAGAAACATTTTGAGCATTCAATTCAATTTGTTGAATGCCAATATTCATTTCTTTCACTACTTCTGTAGTGTGCCTTACCATTTCTGTTTGTTGTTCAGTGTCAACCGCAACTTCTTGAATCGCATTTGCTATCTGTTCAGTTGCTTGGCTATTTTGTTCTGAGCTTGCAGTCAATTGTTCTGAGGATGCTGCCAATGTCTGTGATTTTTCATCTACCTGTGATAGTAGTTCCCTCAATGAACCCAACATTTTATTAAAGCTATTACCTAATTGTCCCACCTCATCATTGTTTTTCACTTTTATGGACTGAGTAAGATCTCCATTACTTACTTTATCCGTAACCTGTACTAAGAAATTCAGAGGTTTCGTAATACTTCTTACAATTAAAATAGCACTAGCTAAACCAATAAAAATAAAAATGGCTACTATTAATAATGTTGAAAGTAGAATACCTTGAGTTGCTTCATCAATCTCTTTCTGTTCCATTACACCTGCGATTTTCCAACCAGTTTGTTCGTTCGTAACAAAGGTAGTTTCGTATTTATTACCTTGAAACTCATCAGAAAGTATTCCACTTTGTTCTTCAAATATTAATTTGCTATAGGTTTCCCCTTGTGGTACTGAACCAGTTTCTTGAGTTGGATCAACTAAATATTTTCTTTGTGCAGTAAGAATAAACGTATACCCATTCTCACCAATTTTAATACTGGATGTCATTTTTTTTAGGGACTCTAAGTCGATGTCCAGACCGATAACGCCAGATCCATCATTTATCGTTTGTGCTATGGTCACTAAGATACTACCAGTAGCTAAATCCTCATATGGTTCTGTAATGATAACTTTCCCTGGGTTTGCAATGGCTTGTTTATACCATTCTCTCTCTCTTGGATCAAAATCTTCAGGTAGACTAGCATTTGGATATAAAAGCATGTTCCCATCTTTGGTTCCCGAAAAGATTGTCACTATGTCAGGATGAAGAAGTGAATATTGTGTAAAGGCCTCAATTGTAGTTGGTATTTCAGCCTCTACAAAGGACCCGGCATTTAGCTTGGATACGAAATACTCAACATCATTGTACTTTGAAGATATATGATCGACTATATATTGATTTAGAAGATTTACATTTGCTGTAGAACTAGCAAGTATCTGTTTTTTAATTTCCTTTTGTGCACTATTGTAAGACATAAAACCAATCGTAAAACTTGGTAACAAGATAATGAAGATAAAGGTTATGTATAGCCTCTTGCTGATTGTAAAATTAAGTAATTTCTTTCGTTTTCGTTTTTCTTGGTTGTTTTTCATAGTTGAATTTCCTTTCTATTTGTACAGAGTAATAACTTATGATATTACGACTGATTTAGATTTTAGAGATGAAGGTTTACCAAATAGATACCCTTGCACATAAGTAACTCCTAGTTTGTAGGCTGTTTCTAAATCAACTTTTCTTTCAATACCCTCTAGAATTAGTTCACATTCATATTTTTCACAATAACTTATTATGCTTTTTATTAGCTCTCTCTTTTTACTACAAGTGGCAAGCTCTTTAGAAAAGTAACGATCAAATTTTATATAATGCGGTTCTAATTCGATGATGCTCTTAATATCAGAATATCCCCTACCAAAATCATCAATTGCTATTTTAAAACCAAGCTTTTTTAATTCTGAAATTTTATTGATAAAAGCATCAAAATCCTCGATATTTTCAGACTCTGAAATCTCTAAGATGATTTCTTGTTTACTGAGATCATCCCTTTTTAACAGATTCATAATGAATTCCATAAAATATTCATGCAGGATTGTTGAAGGCAATATATTTAGAAAGAGCTTGCCATCCTCACTTGTGTAACCATTTGATTGATAGGTTTTAATAGCCTTTTCTATAGAATAACAATCAATTTCATACAGTTTTCCAAAGTCGCTAGCTTCATGAAAAATGAATTCTGGACTGGGTATGCTTACAGACCTGATTAGTGCTTCATAACCCAAAGGTGAATTATTTGATAGATCCAAAATGGTCTGAAATACATGAAAAATGTCTTTCTCTTCTAATTGATTTTTAACCAACAAATTCATTCCCTTCTTTTCGAATAAAGATCCTAATGAAAATCAGGTTTCATTTATTCTCAGCAGCTAGGCTACCATAGCTTTTTAGCTTTAGGCCCTTGGCTTTGCGCCCTTAACTTTCATTAAGTTTGCCTTTTCAGAAAGATTATAATACTAAAGTACTAGGTTGACTTAAACTATTATACTACCTTTCGACAAAATGCCAATATTTCCGACAAAGTTTGACACAAACTTTTTAAAAAAATGAACTTTTGATGACTTACTTTGTCTCCTTTTATTCATACGAAATAGCACCATTGTTAAAGAAAGTATTCTAACCAATAAAGAAAGCACAACAAGATTATTTCTCGTTGCGCTTAATACATTCACTTCTATTCTATCGACAGATGTTTAGAAATTTTTAGTCTAAAAATGTTAGTAAATAAACCCATTGAACCTTCACAATACAAAACTTTATTCACATAAAACAATAAAAAAGCCAACTTCACAACGAAGTTAGCCAAAGATATTTCTATTTAATCATATATTTAGTTTCAAATTCTTCTGCAATCCGTTGCAATAAAACCTCTAATTCACCATTCGTTTGAAATGTGAACGCATATCCATAATTTGATTTGAGTTGATCGTTTTCTTTCATTCTCGGAAAGTTCTTTAATGCAGTACTTTTTCGTGACTTAGTCTGCTCCTCATCAAACAATTTCGCTTGTCCCACTAGCCAAGGATGAATAGCAATTGTTGGCGTAGCATTATCTAACAAATAAACATAGCCCGTTTTAAAATTTTCAAATTGAAATTCAGCCGCCTTTTTAGTTTGACCTCTATAATTAAAACCGGCTTTTCTAAAAGTTGATTGGAATTTTTCTAAAGGAACTTGTCTACCTTTGTTTTTAGGCTGATCAAGAATTGGGTTTCTCTTCTCCTTAACAATAGGGTGTTGTTTCTTCTCTTCCTTCAACTGACTCAGCTGTTCTTCAATTTCCGAAATCCTTGCCTGCGTTTCTTTTATGTACTCATCCATCCATTGTTTCATAGCATCAAGATCTTGGCTTTGCTTAGAGGGTAATTCATAAGAAGGCGCACTGAAGGTATGGCTAACATAAACCTCTGCATACCATACTCCTAAATCAAAAATAGTCCGGTGTACTTCTTTTGCTACTTCTTGGTCCATTTCTAATACTTGATGGGAGGCAATGTTACCATTTTTTCGAATGAATTCAAGCTTTTTATAAATATCATCATCAATAACATCATGTCTAAATAATCTATTTATCTTTTCTACCAGTTTTAGTGGGTACACTTCACTCATATTTTCTTGCTCAAAAATCATATTAACGAATAGTTCTCCAAACAAGCGCGCCTGTGTCATCGCCGCCTGTGGTTGGTCCCATAAAAGCGCCTCAACGCGTAACGCCAACTCCTCTAATTGGCAGGAAAATTCTCCGATAAAATGAAATACACTGGTCTTCATTTGTTAATCACTTCCTGTTCACTAATAGTTAAATTCTACTATATACATGGTAACTTTCCCAATAAAAAACAAAAAGCCAAGCCCCCAAAAAACGCAAAAAGCCTAAATCAACAACGATTTAGGCTTCCTTAAAAACTATTTATTTTCCTTAATCCAAAGCAGTACCATTAGATAGACTACAAGGGTAGATAAGATCAAAATCCACCAATGCTCTGCTATATCGGTAATAAAATCTAGGTTCATTCCGAAAAATCCTGTAATCACTGTGACTGGTAAAAAGAAAATGGAAATAGTAGTTATCTTGCTATTAAACTTTTCTGTTGCAACCTTTTTCTCTTGTTCTGCAAGATGTTGAATTCTTTGTTCAGCTGCATCTGTATAAGATGAGAGCGCATTGAGTTCATCGTGAAGTTCTCGGAATAAATCACTAATGCGTAGGTTTTCCCTAACCATTTCATACAAATGCCCATAATGAGTGATATTTGTAACTTGATTATAAGAACTGCGAAGCATGAACCGTACGATTTGATTTCGAAGCTCGGAAATAAGGAAGTTTTGCTCCGTATAGTTATCCTCGCCTACCTGTTGTAAATCGTAGGAAAGCTTGGAAGCCACGATTGACAATCGTAATAAGGCATACTTTTGATGAAGGGCAAGGATGTATATATAAAAATAGGTTGACTCAATTTGATGCATATAACTCGATTGAAAAAACTCTTCCGTCTTTGCATCGTCTGTTTTCGTCACAATATTCGCCAATCCTTCGAGAGAAATTCCCCAGTAGCTATTATCAAACAACGGTAATAATCCAGGATTCTTATCGAAATCTTTTTCAACAATACTCGGCTTATATGTTGATTTAAAGCTCCTTCGCAATTGAAAGAGGTAAGATGTTAAAAACGAACTATTTTCTACTTCTAAATCGATTTTTGATGAACTATATACAAGAGCATGTGTTGGGGTCTCTTTCCCTTCAAAATAAGAAGAAACTTCTAGTGACTGAGACAAATCGGTGATTAAGGAACCGAGATGAACATTCTGCTCGTAAAACTCGTCCCGCCCAATCTTTTTTGTATAGGAAAGATTGTACTCGTATTGTTCTAATTTTTTTGCATAATAAATGGTTTCAATTAGCGTTTCTATTTGAATATTTTTAGGCAATCCTAACTTTATAACCCAAAAACCAACTTGCGTTTCAAATAAATATAGCTCGATTGCTGGGATACTAAATTCATACTGTTCTTGCTTAGTTTGCAACGTAAGCATAAGGTCATTTTTATTAGGTAATCCAAATTTTGAACGAGCTTTTTGTGTCATAGAAAAATGAGAACCAATTGTTTCAGGATGATTTCCACTAGAAACGAGCATTTCTACATGTTCAAATAATCGTTCTGTTTGGATATTTGTTGGCTGAAAATAGTCAGCGTTCAAACTACGAACCGCTTCTTTATACTCCTTATCATAAGAGAATGGCACGATTAGGAATGTAACATACTTTGTAACCTCGGGATGCATAAGGTACCACCTCTCTTTAAAAAATGAAGAGAAGCTGGAAACCCTTCTAGCTTCTCTTTCATTTTGTTAACGTTCATTTGTATATATTAATTCTGTCACTTGAAACCCGCTGCCACTTTGATTAATATGAAATCTACTTTCAAATTCCTTATATGAAGTAGTTCCATTCAAATAATAAATATTGTATGATTCCATCGTGGTTGCTTCATAGGTTTGATTACCGATATCTTGTACATCGATTAATTCGAAGCTCAAGAGTTCTTCCGTAATTCCTTTTTCAATCAAGTAATTTGTGTAATCCAACTGTTCGAAATACCGCTTACTGTTAGGTGCCAAATAATAATCCACGTAAGAAAAGTCTTGATAATTTATGGCATTAACACTATCAGCCATGTAATTGTATAGAAACTCTTCAAGAAGAATCAGGTCGACCTTCAATTCTGGACCCCTTAAATCTTCACTACTTAATTCGTTAGTAAAAACCAATTCATTAACTAATAGTTGCTGCCCATTCACCCTTAGGTGATATTGACTTTCGAAGGTTTTTCTTTTTATTCTTCCATCCGAATAGTAAATATCATAGACTTCCTCGGTTGTTGCATCGATAAATTCACCGGTAGCCTGGACATCCTTTACCTGCATTTGAACAAGATCTTCAGTAATGCCTTTTTCAATCAAATATTGCGTGTAAGAATGCTGCTCTTCTAGTTTCTTACCAGTTGGGTCCAAGAAACTTTCCACCTTAGAAAAGTCCACTCCGTCTATCACTTCCACAGAAGCTATAAAGTATTGATGCAAGAATTCTTCCACTATTTCTTTTGAAGGAATCGTATTTGTTACCTCCTCAGGTTCAGGAGTTTCTTTGACAGTATCCAAATCAGAATTACGATCCGTTGATTCAGTGTCACCAATAGTTGTGTTCGTTTCAACTGAGGACCCCACTTTCGCTGTTGTACCCTCTACTGGATCAGCAACATCTTTAGCTGGTGAGAACGTGATATAAAGGATATAAAGCACTGCACATGCTAACAAAATGTGTAAGATCGGCAATTTCTTTTTATTTTTCACTGATGCTACAGGTCGATTACTTGATCCAGAACCCTCAGACCGATTTCTCGACTCCTCTTGACTAACTGGATTTATTGGTTGTCCCGAACTTGATTGAACAGGTTCTGGTTTTGAAGTAATTCGAGTCACAGAGCGCTGTTTTTCGAGTTGAGCGTCATAATAGCTACGTTGTTCCTTATCTGACAATGTTTTGTATGCTTTGGTTAAAAGCTGAAACTCCTCAGGATGTGATTCATTTGGAAATTGCCTGATCATCTTTATATAAGCTTTTCTAATTTCGATATCTGTTGCGGTTTCAGCTACACCTAAAAGTTTATAGTAATTTTCTACGTTCATTTCATTGCCCCCGCAGATGAAACATTAATTATATTAATAAAATATTTATCTCTCTTTTATTTCACTTGTTAACTTCTTAGCGTACGATGCTGTCCACTCGTTAGGGAATTGTTCTTCCACTTTAGAAAGAATATCTAAAGCTTGTTCCATTTTTCCTTCACGATAATAAGTATTAGCCTGAACGACTAGAAGATCATCCCGATAAGGCGACTCAATATAGTGTTCAGATGTAGTATTAAAGAACCGTTGAAATAGCTCTGAATCTCCAGAAAGTGAGTCCAATTTCTGCTCAATTTGAATATAGTAGTACAAGCTATCATCACTAAAATACTCTGTTGAATCTAACTGAAGACTTAGCTCAAACTTTTCTTTAGCTCGTGCGTAGTCACCTTTCTTATATAAGGAGTAGCCACTATTAAACTCCTCTTTTGCTTCCTTGGAACGTACGGAAGTTAAATCAAGGTTCGCCTTTTTGTATAAGGCTTCAGTAGTTTCATACTCTGATACCTTCGCTAACTCTAGCTCAAGTTCTTTCTTTAAGCTTTCTTTTTCAGACTCCACACTGCTTAGTTGGGATTCGAGTTCCGCAATTTTTTTCTCAAACTCTGTAGAAATAACACTTGTCTGTCCATCACCTGTCGAAGAAACCTCATAGTTTGTTGGTACAGATTTCCAGTCTCTACTTCCCACATAGATTCCACCAGCAACTACTACCGCGAGAGCACTTGCGGATAATATAAGACTTTTTTGTTTTCGTTTTTTCCTTCTTTGCAATGCCTGTTCATTCGACTTTCCCTGCTCTTTAATTGTTTTTTCAGCAAGTAAACCATCCCTAACAGAAGTAATGAACCGCTTAATAGATGGAGCTTTTTGAATCCAAAGAGGTGCATTTGAGAAAAATTCAAATGCTTGTTCCACCTTTCCTCTTTCAAAAAGAGTAATGAAATAGAGTCTATACACATCCTGAGGTAGAGGGAAGGGTGACTCCCGCTGTAAGAGTGGAGAAAGAATCCCTTCAGCTTCCTGAACCTTCTTTTCTCCTACAAAGGACAATGCCTGAATATATACAGTACGAACTTCTTCATATGCTCCTAAAGTCGAAATAATCTGTTCCTTTCTTTCGTGGAGCTGTGAAAATTGTTCTGCATTTACCCGCTCCCAATAGGACAATCCTGCTACCGGATTACCCATCAAGATTTCAACTAACCCAGCCGTCCAGTTTGTCTCTGAGTGAAAAGGAGCGGAAGCTAAAATGGATTCCAGCATCCATTTTGCTTCCACTAATCGGTCTTCTTTTATTAATAGTATAGCTTTGTTATATTTGCTAGTTAGTTGCTTCATCGTACAACCCCTATACTAATTCAATCAATAGATCTGTTAGCTCTTCCTCATATTTTTGAACTAAAGAACGTTCGTTTTTCTCTAATGCGATTTTAATATTTTGAAGAGCAGACATTAACTTTTCTTTCTCCATACCTTCCGTACTATTCAACATACGTTCTCCACGTGTAATAACACTTTTTACTTCTTGGTATAACTCAGATTTCTCATAGTCGTTTTCCACTTGAGCTTTAGCAGCATTAACTTCCTGCTCTGTCATTGTTCCTGCTTGTGTCTTAACGATAGCAGTAGCTTTCCTTCCAGTGCTCACAATGGTTGCTTCTACTTGAAGCGTTCCATTTATGTCGTAAGAGAATTTAACATCAATAGCTTCTTGCCCTCTTGGTCCTGCTGGAATTCCCTCTAAAATAAAATCAGAAAGGAAAATGTTTTGATCTGTATATTGGTTATCACCTTGGAAGACATTTACGTTTACACTTGTTTGGTTATCACTAACTGTGTAATATCGCTTACTTTCTGTGATTGGAATTGTACTGTTTCTTGGGATGATTGGGTCAAAAAATCCTGGAACCGTTTGACCACCAATCTGTCTGACAACCTCTGTTCCAAGTGTGTACGGACATACATCAATGACCATGATTCCTTTTGAGGTATCAATTTGACCTGTTTTAATTCCAGCTTGAACAGCCGCTCCAAGCGCTACAGCCTCGTCTGGGTTGATGTCCTTCTTCGCTTTTTTACCGAACTTCTCTTCTACAAGCTGCTGGATTATAGGAATTCTTGTCGATCCCCCAACAAGTAATACTTCATCAATACCAGAAACCCCTAGACGAGAGTCTTCTAGTGCTTCATCTACTTTAACAAGTGTCCTTAATGCCATGTCCTTAATTAACGTCTCAAATTCTTCTCTTGTAATGCTCATGTTCACACTGACCGGAGCATTGTTGTATATCGCAATAAACGGAATATTGATATTTACATTTGTTTGGCTAGATAGGCTTTTCTTAATATTTTCAGATTCAAGCTTAATTCTTGCTTTTCGTTGGTTGATTTCTTCAGGAGATCCAAAGCTAAATAAGTCAATTCCCTCTGTTTGTTTAAAGTTTGCAATAATCCAATCGGTTAGCGCATTGTCAAAGTCAACACCACCTAGTTTGTTATCACCAGCACTTGCCTTTACCTCTACAACACCATCGAAAATTTCAACGACGGAAACGTCAAATGTTCCCCCACCAAGGTCATAGACAAGAATATGTTGATTTTTATCAATATTTTCTAAACCATAAGCAATTGCAGCTGCTGTTGGTTCGTTAATAATACGCTCAACCTTTATACCAGCAATTTCCCCTGCTTTCTGAGTAGCCTTTCGTTGTGCATCATTGAAATAAGCCGGAACGGTAATAACGGCTTCTGTTACAACTTCACCTAAGTATTCTTCCGCACTTTTCTTTAGGTGCATTAATATATGAGCGGAAATTGTTTCAGGTCGGTAGCTTTGTCCACCAACCATGATGGTTTCATCTGTTCCCATAAGACGCTTCACTTCTGTTGCTGTACGATCAGGCATACCTGGCATAGCATTCTTTGCATTTTGTCCGATAGTGATTTCGTCATTGATACTAATCTGGAAAACCGAAGGAGTTGTACGACCTCCCTCTGTATTAGGAATAATTTCAGGTTTTTCACCTTTTAAGTATGCGACTGCTGAGTTTGTTGTTCCTAAGTCAATTCCGATAACTGCCATGTTGTTCTCCCCCAATAGTTTAATAGTTTATAAGACTGATGTTACACTTGCTTTTCGTAGGACCTTACCAGTGGCCTTGTCCAAGAAACCACGCTGATGGACTGCATACACTTGATATTTTTCAACTGGCACTTGAACCTCATGCTGAGATACCGTTCCAATACATTCCATCGTTTTCCCATCCAGTAATTGGCCCATTACTGGAATTTCAACAATTCCATGCGTTTCTAATAACGAGAGAATTTTATTGATTGCTTTCTCAATCTCACTGCTCCATTGCGTTTCATTGACCTGTAGTGTTGATTGGTACACGAGATCGAGCATATCGAAGATTTCAATGGCAACAAGCTTCATCTTTTCAATATTTTTGTTGGACTCACTCTTTATTTCGTCAATCTTATTTCCTTGATCATCATCAGACATTTGTCCGAATTCTTCCAGTTGTTGTTGAAATTCCTGCATAAGCTTATACGTAATTCGATTGCTATTCTTAAAGTCACCTTTAATTTGTTCTTGTAATTCAGCTAATGACTCTTGAAGCTTAACTAAAAAATTAGGCTGTCCTGCCCCAGGATTATAATAGAATTCCTCTAAAGGCTGTAAGCTTTCTTTTTCACGCTCAAGAATTTCTTGTATAGTAGCGCTCAAGATGCCCTCTCCTTCCTCAAAATAGAACGGTAATTTATTGATTAACTGTTGTTTCATAAAGTCTAATTCTTTCTCCCATTTTTCAATAGGGAAATCTTTGCTTTGAATAATATATTTAAGGGTTATTTTGCAAATTTCAAGCTCATCAATTGCCCATTTGAATAAGGTAAATATCACTACTTTTGAAACTAATTTATGATAAGCAAGTATACCTTTAGCTCCATCAAGAGGTAGGCTATCTTTCTTAACTGGTTTCTTTGAAACATTTTGCCTAATCTGATTGATTGGTTTTATTGGTATTAGCCTTGGTCGGTAGTACGACGATGCCCTAATATAGTTGTAGTGCTGATGAACTTTAATATTAATTATTGGTACAGGTTGTTGTATTTTTTCTATTTCTTCTGGACTCATTTTTTTCATTAACTCCAAAAGTTCATTAATATCATCTGGTCCAGTTCTAGAATTCAATTAATCAGCCCCCTTTGGTTAGACACCCTGTTTACCTCTTACAACCTTTTCAGTATCTGACAAGGTATTCATATTATTTAGAACCATGTGCATAATAACCTTTTCAATTTCATCTAACTTACCGTACGGGTGGTTTTGTTGCTTACAGGTCACCACATAATTCGCTTTACATAGAATAGCCTCTTCAATAATATTTCGAACCAGTCGTCCATTCCCATGTCTTTTAGGGTTTTCACTTACCTTTTGCACAAGAATTTTTCTGAAAATCTGAGCAGCATCTTCTGTCATTTGGTATTGCTTTTGCTGAAGCATTATCTTACCTATTTCAAATAATTCATCAATACTATAATCCTCAAACAGTATGTGACTATTAAATCGGGATTGAAGACCTGGATTCGATTGTAGGAAACGTTCCATTTCAATTGGGTAACCGGCTAAAATGATCACCAACTCTTTGCGTTTATCTTCCATTTCCTTGACAATTGTATCGATTGCTTCAATTCCAAAGTCATTACCTTGTCCACGTACAAGTGAATAAGCTTCATCAATAAATAAAACGCCTTCTCTTGCTTCCTTCAGTTTACCGAGTGTCTTCACAGCAGTATGACCCACATACTCCCCAACCAAATCAGCTCTACCCACTTCTACAAGATGCCCTTTTTTTAACACGCCCAAAGCTTTAAATACTTTGGCGATAATTCTAGCAATGGATGTTTTACCTGTGCCTGGGTTTCCAGTGAACACCATATGTAGACTTGGTTGATTCACCTTAAGCCCCTGTTCTTGTCTTAATTGGTTAAAGATGACTAGATTGCAAATCTCGCGAACTCGCTGCTTCACTTTTTCAAGACCGATATACGAGTCAAGTTCCCTTAATACGTCCTCAACAACGGTTTTGCTAAATTCATGCACCTCATCACCCTTTAAGTCATCTCTCGTTTCAATCGCCTTTTCCATTTCATCAATCCAACCAAGGATATAGCTTGTTGAATCATTGATAGCAGACTTCTTAGTTGCAGTTTTTAGTGAAAATTTAGCTTTTCGTAATGCGGTTTGAACATTTTTCACATTTTCCTTAGATATGTACGGCATATGCTCCTTAATCTCACGGCTAACCGATAAATTCTGCGTTGCTAGTGTACAGTGTGCATATTGTACATATGGATTTTGGTCGGATTCACCTACATGAAAGGATATCGCAGATAACCATTCACGTTCGGCTTCCTCTATATAGCCTTTTCCCTCATACATTTGAGCAAGTCGTTGATGCCATCTACTTAAAAATTGATAAAACGGAAGAAGTGAGTTCTTATTTTCTAAATGTACCTTTTCAATAAGTCTGTAAGCTCTGAACAAATGGTAATGGACAAGTGAAGTATCTTCAGCAATGATGGCTTCCCTTATTTCTTCATCAAGAGCATTCATTGATTCATACAACATTTTTAATCTTGATTGGTCCAAGTAGGTCTCCTCCTCTCATTACTGAAAATCTCGAAAGAAATTTTCATTTAATCCGTAAAGAGCTGGATAACGAGACTCTAAACGATCAATAGATCTTTTTAATGAACGATCTGATTCATCTATAAAATCCTCTTTAATTGATGCAAACATTTCTCTTTTTTCATCTTCCGAATCAAAATAAATCAGATAATAGGCAACTAATCGTTTCACTGGATGGCATACTTGAGAATCATTTTTAAGATTTTCAAACTCTTCATGGCATTGAATGGAATCCTTACAAGTTTCCATAAAGTTATTTAGTACTTTTTCTCTTTCTTGAAAGAGATTTGGATATTTGATAAGCACCCGTTTTATTGATTTCAACGTCTCCCCGGGATTATATAATGAGCTTTCATGTAGGTTATCGTATGCTTTTTCGTTATACTCATCAAATTCATCCTCCGTAAAATCATCACCATGGAGGTAGAGGATAAAGATGTGCTTTACATATTCGATTACCCTTTCATCACGTTCAAGTATGTCAAATTCGTCATAGACATTTGCCCGAAGGACCGTTTCACTGACAAATGAATCGAACTTCTCATTCGACTCAGAGCTTTCCTTTTGAACAAACTCAAGAATTGGTTTAGCATACCCATAAAGCTTACGCTTATATAAATCAAGACCCAAATCAGTTAAGTCTGCCATCATTGTCCCTCGTTCAGACTCGTGTTTTTCTAGAAGTTCCCGACAAAAATCGATAGATTTCATCAACTCTACTTTATTTCGTATCCTGACAGACACATTTAGGCGTTTTAATAGATAGTAAAAGGCATGAAAACCACCTGACTTTGATTGACTAGAAATAGCTTGGTCCAATGTTTTGAGTGCATTGTACTCTTCTTTTCTATTAAGATAAAGTTCAATTAACTGAAACAAGGGGTCCATATTGTCAGGTGTCATAATATACAATTTTTTATATAAACGAATGGCTTCTTCTTCTTTCCCACAATTTTCAAGGGCTTTCCCATAGTTCAGTTGATAAGTGATATTTTCTGGTTCTTCCTGAACAATAATTTTAAAATGCTGAAGAGCCTGATTGTATTCCTCCGTAAATAAAAAGCTTAATGCATAATAATTACGAGTTTCAGTCAACGTTGGTACAATGGCTAAAACTTCTTTAAACAATCTCTTCGCATTTTCATACTCATCATTTGAATAGGCATTCATCGCTTCGTTTTTAAGCTGTTCCACCAAGTCACCGTGTAGCATTTTTGTGTCATATTCTTTCCGAGATTGTGAGTTTCGCAATGTATCATAAGCGATTCGTATCGTTTTAAACTCTTCCGGAAATTGATCGACAGGGTATTTTTTGATGACTCTAAAATAAGCTCTCTTAATTTCTTCATCTGTAGAAGTCGTTTTAATTTCTAAAAGCTGATAATATGTTGTCTCCAAGTAACATTCTCACCTCTCACCATTTGCTATTTTTTCTTCAGTTCAGGCCAATCCTCAATAGGTGGTAATTCAATTTGTTCAAATGGCTGGGATTCAGATACTCGGCTTACGCTTTCACTTAACCATGAAAAAAATTCCTTAAACTTAACTTCATTTAAAACAAGAGGTGGTCGTAATGGTGAAAATCGTTCTAAAATTTCTAAATCAGCATGATCACCAATGCCAATTGGAAACATAGTAAAGTCCCCATTTTTAATACCATTTACGGTATGAGTAATTGAATCTTCAATTTCATCTGTTGGTGAGCCATCAGATAATAAGACAATCCAGGGCTGGTAATATTGAAGACCGTGAGTTTTATAGAGTACAACTCGATTTTTCAACTGAGTTATTGCTTCCTCCATCGCTTCTCCCATTGGAGAAGCACCACCAGCTGCTATTTTAAGCCGGATTGTTGGTTTTATTGGTTGAAATTCTAAAACCGTCTTCACTTGTTCTCCAAATGTAATAATACAAATTTCAACAGATGCCTTTGAAACCTCATTTTGCAATAAATCATTAAAAAGCTGCTGAAGGCCTAGCCGTAGTTGCTTAAGTGGATTTCCAGTCATTGAACCACTTGCATCTAACACTAAGCAGATTGGCATTCTTGTCGAAGGATTATTAAGTAGTTCCTCGCTTTTTAGACTTAAATCATCCACTAATTTTCACTCCCCATTTCACTTCTGAATGTAGACATTGCTTCAAGAAAAGTTGTTTTTTCCGTCCAGAAATGTTTCGTTTCCTTTTGCTTGGACTGCCCAGTCTCGGAAGGATACTTGATTTTATAGAGATGATGGCATCTTTCGCATAATGGATTTGGAATGTGGTCCGTAATCCGTGTATATTCTCTTTCCGGAATACGTAAGTATGATTTACATGCCATACATTTAGCAAATATCTTTTTTTCCTTTAGATCATCCATATCTTTTATAAAAAGGGCGGTTGGTAGCTCTTCATTTTTCAGACTGTCTCGGTATAACCGAATCGCTGTTTCCCAAAACTCAATTGGAATTCGTTGGTCCTGAACAAAGGTTTCGTAAAAAAGCTGCTGTAAATGAAAAGGAAGGCTTCCCCAAATTAATGCCCAGGGACTCTTCTCATAATTCGGGATGAAAGAGGGATGAAACGGAAATTCAAAATGTTTATTAAGAATATGCTCCGCCTTTACATTTGAACCTTGGAAAGTGTAAGGAAGCCTTCCAGGAAACAAGATTGCAAATAAAACAACAGCAATTGAATAGTAGTCATGATTTTTGACTCTTAGCACCTCATCCTTTTGAGAAAGGATTTCATGTGGCGTAAAATTTATCAAAGAGCGGTCACTACGAAACTGATTAATTTGGAAACCATCTGTATTGATTAAAGAAATGCTTTTTTCATTCTTTACAATGATATCGTCGAGGTCTACACTCCCCATAACAATCCCGTGGTCATGAAGCTGCCCGACTATGCGCAAATAAGACAAAGTCAATTCCACAAGGTTCTTTCTGTCCCACTCTGGGAACTTCGTTGTTAAATGAGACTTAGTTTTTATTAGCTTCTGTAGTGATATTCCCTTTGCTTCCATCATTACATAACCAAGAAACAGATTGTCTTCCGTAAATATAAGGTCAAGTGGCCAATTAACATTTTGAATATGGGTTGGCATAGATAGCATTTCGACTATTTTCTGATATCTATTTGACGTCAATTTTTGATTATAAAAAATCTTACAAACAAGGCCCTTCTTTACACGATAAACGGTACCATCTTGCCCAGAACCAAGTTTCTCACCAAGTGTAAATTCGCCATGTTTTAACGTTTGCACCTTATCTCCGCTCTGCATTCTAATACTATTTTTTACAGTTAATGGATGTTTTTCTAGTAGAGAGCGATCCACTGATGCTTCACGTTTAAAATTCGGTTTATTTTTATAATGAAAGAAAACAGGGTCTTTACGCGGTTCATTATCAAAATTCCACTGATACGCTGAACCATCCTCTTTAATTCCATATATCAAGAATTCTTTATTATCAACTGCTTTTTGATTTCTTAACTGGTACACATCATTTGCTAAACCTGTATCTCTTGTAAATAAACAAAATTGATAGCGATCACTATATTTTTGAAAAACATATAGAATCGTTTTGTCATTAATATCTGGGTCATCCTTATCACCTAACACTTGGGCTAATCCAGCTCTTATGTAGAGATTAATCATTCTTGCAGCGAATTTCGCTCGCTTCCTCTTCTCTTTTTCAGGACTCTTTGCACTTCGAATTACTTCCTCAATTACACGGTATGGAATCTTCGTTGTTGCTTTTCTAACAAATAATGCTTCCGGAAGAACCTTTGTAAGAAAATCCTTTGATGGTGGATACATCCATACACAAGTATCGATAAAAATGCGATATTGATTGGTTATTTTTAATAGATCAATTGAATTTACAGTTGTTTTACTCATCTATAACTCATCCCAACCCTTTGTACTTGGATTAACCGGTTTGCTACGAACGGGTGCCCGCTCCACCGTATCCATTTTGCGTTGCTTTAACTTCTGATTAGTTGATTCTAAGCGTTTGATCAAAGTATCAATCAAGGAAGTTTTTTGTGACCAGAATAATCCAACAATCACTGGAAGCCAGACATATTTCATAGCTGCTAGAATTCCATCCTTCGAGAAAATCACTTCTAATGTTGGCACAACACCATGTTCAAGACCTTGATAAAGAATCATCAGCTGGATTAACCAGAAAGAAAACACAAATCCGATTAAAAAACGAACATTTACCTTAAAATAGTTCACCAGCAATAGAACAAGTAATGTTGCAAGTAAGATAAAATAAAAGTTTTCGATCTCAAAATGCTGTCTAACAAAGGTACAGACTATAAACGTGACAATTGCATAAGCAATGGAAGCTAGCACCGTTTTATCCAATATTAAAGAACGATACATAATAATAGCTAATACAAGGTAAAAGGCCGCTGTTTTTATCTCCTCAGCAGGATTTATTCCATTGATTACAGTTAAAACAAACGGAATCCCAATCCACACTAATAATTGAGCAATCTTTATGGTCTTAGTTGTAGGTCGGGTAGGATATACTTTAGAAAATATATACATGATGATAGCTGTCATCAATAAAAAAAGAATATGTTCTAAAACAGAATGAGAGTTTCCATAGCTAATTAATATAGATTGAATTCCTGTCGCACCAGAAGTAAATGCAAAATATAAGAGTAAAATCCAAAAACCTAGTAAAAACCCCGTAAGTAAATTACTAGAGAAATCACTAAAGATCACAATAAAAAATAGAATAAACGGGATAAAGAAAAGCAACTTCATTTCCGTTACATTTGGATAAAAATGATTTAAAATACCGAATGATAACAAACTATAACCAAAGCCCGCATACAAGACGTTTGATTGGAACTTTGATAGAAAGTTAAATGCATGAATGGCAATAATGATAATGGTTGTTATTAAATTAATGGTATCGCCATATTGAAAATATAAATATAGATAACCAAAGCTTAATAAAAGTAATAATCGATCAATGGATTGGATTGCTTTTCGGTCTATAAACTGCATTTTCTTTAGCTTTTCCATGTCTCACCCTCCCATTTCTCGTTAGTCTTATTAGGATCGTTCATAATTGAAATAGTTATTTCCGATCTTCTTCTGTCGTTTCAAGTTCGTCATTTTCAATTTCTTGATCTTCAGTTTCAGGTTCTTCCTCAACCAAACCTAAATCCTCCAAAATGCTTTCTGTTCCTTCAGCAGGTACATCTGGTTCTTCAACTCCATCTGGTTCCAACCCTTCATCAACACGAATGTCCTCGGTTGATTCGATTTTTTCAACTTCTAAGTCAGATTGGGATTCAACGTTCATGTTTTCATACTCATTCTCGGCCTGTTGAAGCTGTTCAGTTACTTCGGTTATCTTTAAGCTTTCCTGGTCAGCCTCGGATTCCGTTTCAGTTCCTTCAAACGATAACTTACTGTTTAAACCAATAAAGTCAGCCAAATATTCAGGGGATGATTCCATCAATTCTTCTTGATTCCAAGTCGTTAGAGCAGCTAGTGCGATACTACAGTCATCCTGGGTTTGTTGTTTAATGACTGAATCCAAGTTTGTTTCAAGAACTTCCGCAATTTTTTTGTTCGGATAGTTCCGGAGCCAATCAAGCATTCTTGGAATGGCAGGTGCAAACCCTTGCGCTTGTTTATTAAATAATGAATCAGCTGTTCCATCTGACATAAGGATAAAGCCCGTTTTCCCTTCTGTTTCACCCTTGTATAGACGAAGGTACTTCCAAGCCTCATCAGAAGTGATGAAATAGGTTGTATTAGCAAATAAACCATTTTCCGGGTTAGAAAGAACCTTGAAGTTTCCTTCCGTCACCTGCAGTCCTATCACACCATCCCCAATGTGACCTGCTAAGTAACGATCATCTTTAATGGCTACATAAAGTAGGGTTGAAGCATATTCCTTTATGTTTCCACTAAAATTCTCAATCCCTTCTAATTCGTTCAAAAGGATCCCGATGATTCGTTTGCGAAGCAATTGTTGGTCATCTTCATAAAACATCTCTTCAAAATGGTTTTGAAGAATATGGATCATTTTGTGAACAACCATTTCAGCCCCCATATGAGAAGACGGTGCAGAACCTGCACCATCTGCTAAAACTAAAATGGTCATGTCTTGTGTTTGTACACAAAATGTATAATCTTGGCATGGTAATTGCTGTTTAATATGGCCGCGCCCAACAGCTTGAGCACTAGCAAACTTCCATTGTGTAATCGTCATGTATATCTTCCTTTATTAGAGAACTGCCCATTTTTGAATGGCATCCACATCAAGATTTACTTTTTCTCCAGGCGTAGAAGCAGAAATGGCTGATACACTACTACTCAACCATTCGAAAAATTCAACAAAATTTAAGCCCTTGATTTTCAATGGTGGTCGATTAGGGGAAAACAACTTTAATGTATCCATATCTGCGTTAGGTCCAATTCCTAATGGAAAAATAGTTAATTTTCTATTATTGACTAGATCTGATGTACGTCTAGCTGCCAATGAAATATCATCTGTTGGCGCACCATCTGTCATAATCACAATCCACGGTTGGAAATAGCTGACTCCTGATTGAGAATACATGTTTTTTCTTCTTTCCAAGAGGTCAACTGCCAAATTCACAGCCTCTCCCATTGGGGTCAGTCCATTTACTGATAAATGAGGGATTGTTTGACGGTGGATACTTCCAAAATCAAATAACTGCTTAACCTCACCACCGAATGTAACCATGGAGATTTCGGCAGAAGCAGAAGCCGTATCATCCTTTCGAATCGATTCCATAAATAGCTTTACACCCTTATTTAACTCTTTGATTGGTTCCCCATTCATGGAATAACTTGTATCTAATACAAGACAAATTGGTAGTCTCGTAGATGGATTTTCATAAAGCTCAATTTGTGAAAGTGTAAATTCTTCTTGTGAATGAAATGACATAATGAATTCCTCCAATTATTTATTGATAAATTTTAATGCACTGATTACTTTATCTAAAACCGTTTTTGGCTGCCCTGAATTAGGCTTTGTCGTATTTTGGTTTACTGGTTGCTTTGGTACTGTATTAGTTCTATTTGTCCGCTGATTTGAGCCTGGCTGACTAGTTGGATTCGTTACTGGAATCGACCTCGGCTGTCTTGGACGATTTTGATTCGATGGTATGCTTGTCGATCTAGACCTTGGTTGGCTAGTCCTAACTTCTGAAACTGATGGATTTGAAGATCCATTTCCAACTTGTCCAGAACGTGATTGTTCCCACGCACGCCAAATTTTCCTTCTAAACCTACATTTATCGCAAATGTAACGCCCACCACCACTCTCAACTGTCTGCTTAAAATCAATATGTACTTTTATATGTGGGTTTTTACACATTTGGTCACTACATATTAATACAGCTTCCATTCCAGGTGGAATTTTCATACTTTCTGGGAACAGTTCATCGCTCAGATGCCCTTTAGAGATTGTTTGTCTATACTTAACAAGAATATCTCTAAGCTCTTCTGGTGTAGCTCGCTTCTTTCCTGTAAATGTGTTGAATAACGCCTCTTTAATGTCGTAAAGCAAGTGACTCCAAATGTATTTCCATGAACCATCCGGGACAGTTCCTTTACCTTCCTTTCCAAGCGGATAGGGAAAGCCCATTTGTTTGATATTTTCTCCTGGTGTCCCCCCACCTTGATGTGAATATGGGGGCTGCCCCGGTAGCATAATCATAAAAATCAACGTATTTACTGCAAAATATTCATGTGTAAAGGTCCTTAAGAAGGTGGAAAAATTCTTTCCTTGTAGTTCTGGTGCCGTAAAGTTGATCGTACCGACAGGACATGGATAATCCTCAATCTGATAGCTGTCTGTATCAACGAAATAAACTTCCTTCTCATTCTTTATTAAAATATTCATTGGATTGATATCCCCAATAATGATATTTCTTTCATGTAGATATATGATTTTATTTACAATGGTAATGGCAAGTTGGACTAAGTCTTTTCGTGTCCATTGTGGAAAATTTTTATTTAAAACGGGACGTAAAAACATCGACGTTTGCATCGGTTTCCCTTCAGCTGTTTCCATGATGTATCCAACAAACTCATTACTACTATTGGTTAAAATATCCTTGGGCCAGCAAATCCCTTTTTTATTGACTGGGACTTCTAGCATTCTTTTTAATTTAAATAAGCGCTCATGGGTAATTCGATCTTCTTTATAAATCTTACATACCATTCCATTAGAAGATAAGAAAATTTTCCCTTCTCCCCCTGCACCAATCTCCTCTTTTAAACGAAGGGTTCCATATACCTTAGAGTACACGGTCTCGTTTTTGTCAGGAACCCGACTCACCTGCATTTTCGTTTCTTTTTGTGTTATAACTTTTTTTCCTAACGCAAATTTTTCATTTGGCTGTGGTGGTGGATCTTCTCTATGTCTCTTCTGTTTCAATGGACGAGCTCCAGCTGAGGTTTGCTGAGGTCTTGATGACATTCGATCAAAATCCCATTCCTCGATATTCCCCGCTTCATTGATTCGAAAAGCATAAATACGTTTCCCTTGAACTGCATGTTGATTATTCAGATTTAAAATATCATGTGCCAATCCACGATCTTGTGTAATCAGCGCCAAGTTGTATTTCACTCGAAACTGTTGAAATACATATAGAAAGGTTTGATCAGCAAATGGGTCACTTTTATCCCCAAAGACTGCCGCTATTCCTTGATTTAAATAAATCTGAAGTAATTTTCCTGCAGCCTTCGACCGGTGCCTCTTTTCTCGCTCTTCATGATCCATCATCTTATTTACTTCCTGGATGATTCGTAATGGAACAATAATTTGCTTACTAGAAGCTGAAAGAATAGATGTTAACTTTTTTGCTAAAAATTCGTTCGCATGAGGTGTCATCCATGTACTAGTATCAACGAAGAGCTTGTAGTCTTTTACAATGTCTTGAATATTCATGTTTACTCCTCATCTGATTCAGTCGTAAGCTGTTTTTGCAAATCTGTTAATTTTTCCTCAACTTCCAACATCATACGAACAAGCTTTTTGGAGCCCTTCTTTTGAGAAGCCAGGTCTATTGCTTCTTGAACACATTCTTCCACGGTTGAAATACTAGCCTCCAGCTTTTCGTTAATTCCCTCTAATAGCTGGGAAACATATTCAGTATCCACATTTTCCGAAGTTTCATGGCTTGCCTCAAATTCCTCATTAAAATCGTTGTCGTAATCATCTTCAAAATCATCCAAGTGTGCCTCATTATAGTCATGAACCACATAATTGACCTCATCGTCTTCAAACTCAGCAAACTTATTAAAGGCTTCTACATTTACCCCATTAATTTCTGCAGCTTCAACCGTATCGGAAATATACGAATTGATTGAACCCCAACTTTCCAGATCTTCAGCTTTCGGCTCATCGCTTTCAGCTCCACCAAAATCCAGTTGTTTCTCTTGACTAACAAACATGGACGGAAATAACATGTGGAGGAAGTCTAGCATTCCTTGCTTATTCCAATTTCCTGTAAAGGCTGTAAATCGAGTAAGAGGGTACCCTATCCAAAGAGCGCCTTCTTGATAAACGACCAGCATATCATCCCCATCAAAGGAATCGAGACGTGGGATTGTAAAAGCCTCTAATCGGAAATGATTTGGAATCACACCTTTTTCCTTCAAGAAATCAAACCAACGCTTTACATCATGGATCTCATCGATTTCCTTTTGTTCCGCTTCTGACCAAATTAATGATGGAGCAAGCGATAATAACTCTTTACTTAGCCATTCCTCAGTCAATTCTAATATTTGATTTACCATGTTTTCACACCTCTAATATGGGATTTTTGTGGAGAGTGAATAAAGCACTCTACTTTTTTCTTTATCCGTATATTTCTCTAGCTTCGTTATCTCTGACCCCCATCTTTCAAAGAAATCCCTCATGCTAGAAGGAATGTCTTCATCCATAAATTGGTCAAATAACCTTATTGCTAGTTTTAAAGAATTCTTTGCTTCTTTTTGCACCTTTGTCCCCCCTGTTAAAAGGAAGGAAGCTTGTTCAAATGCAATTCCTATTCCAATTGAACGAAGAGTTAAGCATTCTGAATCTGCATTGCAAATAGAAATGGCCTTCTGATAATAAGTTTGCGCAGCCGAATAGCTACCACTTTTCGCTAGATAACTACCAATCTTCCAATGAATAATTTGCATCGGATGGAAGCTTTCAGATGATGCAAAATAAGAATGATTTAACACATCAGTCGATATTAATGCTTTGTACATGTCATCTTCGCCTTGATGCAATGCAGAAGTGGCTGCCATCAGACGTGTGTAATGCATGAGCCCAAATAGAAAACTAGGTTTTGGTTGTTCCAAAATAGTGCGTAGAAACTCAGCGTACGAAGTAGTCGAAGGTAATGAATATGAACGACATAAATATTCGTATGATGATTCGACGTTTCCACGATTGCATTCAATTTGTGCACGATATTGGTATTGCCTGTATGTATGGTGTTCTTCCTTAAATTGCTTTAGAGCTAACTCTGAATCATGGATTGCATTTTCATAGTCTTCTATAGAAGAATTACTACTATTTGCTGCTCTCATAAAATAAGCCTGGAGGCGATTTCCTAAGGTTTTTCCGAGTAAATCGGAATACAAGTCATCCTGTTGGAAATAAGGAATCTCACCCGCAATCGGAAGGATGGAAAGCATCTGAGTGATAAACTCCTCCAGTTTCGTCATATTTTCAATAACACGCTCAAAATCATATTTATTTAAATCATGGACCGCCTCGCGAAGCATGAAATCAATTACATAGTCAATACTTTCCCACTTTTTACCTAGCTCTGGAAGAACGCCCTGTATGTTAGAGATTTGTTCTTCTGCCAGTTTTATATGCCCTTGATGAGTGGCCGTTGTAAATAGACTTAAATATGAATCAAGATAAAATAAATGAGCTATAATACCAGCTTCTTTCATTTTTGGTATTAGGATAGTCGTTACTTTTTTTAACGTTTCCTCTGCCTTCGTAAAATTTCTTTCAACATGGTTCAAGCTTTGTAACGTAGTAAGGAAAACCTGAAGCTCTGCTTTTAATGCATGGGATGGAAATTTTTTTAACCTAGTAAGAATTAAATCGAGGAACTCATTCTCATGGAACTGACTCTGCTCCATACGACTGGAAAAGCGTTCCGCAACTACCCACTCAAACAAGGCCATACCCAGCATTCCATTTGCTAAAAGTCTTTTAATAGAAATGGATGATTCGTGATCAAACAATGTATACAGGTGTCCTTCTTTAAGTAATTGTTGTAAAGTAACTTGTTGGTCGGAGGTAAATTTCTTTTTTTGTCGAAAATAAGCATGACAAATGGTATCAGCTACTTTAAGATAGTCATCATTTCTTGCTGATCCAATTAAAAAAGACCATTTCCAATTATGTATCGTGGAAGCAAGATTTCTTCTCGCTAGACCGATTACAAGCTTCTCCTCAAGACTAACCTGGTACTCCTCAACAAGGATTCTTCTTAAATACGATTTTCCATTATCATCGTTTACTTGTTCCATCCGCCTGGCGGCAATTATTTCAAACTCAACGAATTCTTCAGTCGTAGAAAGAGTTTGAAAAAGTTGTATGAGCCCTTCTGAAAGAATATTGATATATGTAGTAGTGGCATTTACAATCTTAACTCGTTCCACATTTTCAAAAACAACATATGTAGCACCGTTCGCTTTTAAATCAGATAATAAGTCAAGCGTAAATCTTGAAAACGAGACTTTAGGTAAATCAGTACTATGGAAATGTTCTGAATCTATGCCATGCTTGTTACACAATTGTTTAAAAATATCACTAACTTTGGTAAGGGTTAATCCTTTTTCAGGAGAAAACAATAACCCACCAACAATAGATGGGACTTCTTTACCATCAAGATCTTGTATAAAGTCACCACTTTCATCTAGTAAAAGGTAGTATTTTGTCATATGTTGCTCCTTATGTCGAATGATATAGTTCAAATTTATCATATTTACCAAATTTTTTTAATAGAAATCTCATTTTATTTCCAATCTTTTGTATAAAAATTTATAAAAATGTTAGAACTATAGGTTTTTAGACCTAAGACTAAATCACCCTGTTCCAAAAAACGTTATAAAATTATAATTTTTTGACCAGGACCCCAAACAAATTTTCAGCACACAAAAAAAGCCAAGCCCCCAACAGAGAACTCAGCTTTCTACCAATCTATTAAATTATCTAACTTCAACCCAGCCATTTTTAATAGCCACGACAACAGCCTGGGTACGATCGTTTACATTCATTTTTTGTAAAATATTACTTACGTGGTTTTTAACAGTCTTTTCACTGATATATAGGTCGTCCCCATCACTGCCTGCGAATGTACGGTAACAGATGTCATTGCATTTACATTACGTAATATAAAAATTTTTTTACACTCTTTCATTCCTAATCAATGTATATCATAATTCTTATATGGAAAAGATTGTAATTGTTGATTTTCACTTTCTAGGAGGATCGTTTTATGGGATTAGAATTAAGTGAGGAAATGGTACATGATATCATCGAGTGGGATGTAGAAAATTGGAGACACTCTCTCGATTATTGGTTACAGCAAAGTACCCTTAACCTTTTAAATAGCAGAGGACTTGAAATAGGTAGTAGAAATGGAGGATTGTCCTTATGGCTTGCACATCACGGCTGTAATGTTATTTGTAGTGATGTGAATGGCCCTACCGAATTAGCGATGGAGAAGCATATTAAATATTCTTTAACAAATTTAATAGAGTATTCCTCTATTGATGCAACAGAACTACCATATAAAAATGAAGAATTTGATGTGATTGTTTTCAAATCCGTCCTAGGTGGGGTAGGAAGTAATAACAATATTGAGGCACAAAAAAAGGCTATAGAGGAAATTCATAGGGTATTAAAGCCAGGCGGAGAACTATTTTTCGCTGAAAATTTAAGCGCTTCACCGTTACATAAAACGTTAAGAAAAAAATTTGTAAACTGGGGTAATTCATGGAGATATATTAATTTAAATGAACTGAGCGAATTCTGTAGTATATTTTCAAACGTACATTATACGACAACAGGTTTTTTTTCCACTTTAGGAAGAAATGAAAAACAACGTAGACTTTTAGCTAAATTCGATCAAAAACTCATGAATAAGATTACTCCAAACAACTGGAAATATATAGTTATGGGTGTTGCTAAAAAATAATAATAAGTAAAAGCACTAGACCAAATAAAAGTCTAGTGCATTGTTTATCTAACTTCAACCCAGCCATTTTTAATAGCCACAACAACAGCCTGGGTACGATCGTTTACATTCATTTTTTGCAAAATATTACTTACGTGGTTTTTAACCGTCTTTTCACTGATATATAGGTCGTCCCCAATACCGCGGTTGCTTCGTCCGTCCGTTAATAGCTGAAGAACTTCGCACTCTCTTCTTGTTAATAGATGTAGTGGACGGCGAACCTCCATTGCTAGGTGCGAATGCGTCCCAACAGATTGGCCACTTGCGACTGCAAGTCGACGGAATTCTTTAACTAAATTATGTGTTACTCTCGGATGCAAGTATGATCCACCTTCTGCGACGACTTTGACCGCTTCGACTAGAGAATCCGCATCCATTTCCTTTAATAAATAACCAGTTGCTCCAGTTTTAAGGGCATGCGTCACATAGCTTTCGTCATCGTGGATCGATAAAATAATGACCTTCGTATCAGGGTATGTGTCAATTAATTGTTTTGTTGCTTCGATTCCGTTCAATTGTGGCATGTTGATGTCCATGATGACAACATCAGGATTATGCTGCTCAATCAGCGCTACGGCCTGTTCCCCATCGTCACCCTCTGCTACAACTTGAAAGGATGGTTCAAAATCTAGTATTCGTTTTACACCCTCGCGAAATAATTGGTGATCATCAATAATAACTATGTTTGTTTTCATGAAATAACGCCTCCCCCTTTCATTTTGACAATTGAGGCAATCTCGGTCAATACTCCTTAAGCAGTATTAAGAGACCATTTTAGTAGCTATATTCGTGTATTTCCTGTATAAATAAGCAGCTTATAGTAGTAAGACCATTTCTTGTAACGTATCATAGAATTGCCGAAATATTCTCACTCGTAGAAAAGGGGAAAATCAAACCTCTATCGGCACCTGAATCATCACAATTGTTCCTGCGCCAACACTTGAATCAATCGTTAAATTGCCATCAAGTAAATCCACTCGTTCTCGCATTCCCATCAATCCAAACGAGTCTTTTTTCTTCTCCCGGATATCAAAGCCTTTTCCATTGTCTTTCACGATAACTGTTACATGATTTCTACCTATCTCAAGCTTAATTACAATTTCACGAGCTTCTGCATGCTTCAAGGCATTTTGGACAGCTTCTTGTACCATTCGGAATAAAGCCACTTCAAATTTTGAAGGGATTCTTTGCTCCGATCCAATAAACGTAAATGAAATCGTAGTGTCGCCATTATATTCTTCGATAGTGGACAGGTATTTTTTGAGGGTCGGAACTAATCCAAGATCATCCAGTGCCATTGGACGTAAATCATAAATGATCCGACGCACCTCATACAGTGCTGAACGCACCATTTTGCGCAAATCATGAATTTCCTTCACACCCTGCTCCGGACTTTCACGGTAAACCTTATCAATAATTTGCGAGCGCAGCATCACATTCGCAAGCATTTGGGCTGGTCCATCATGAATTTCACGAGAAAGCTTGCGACGCTCCTCTTCCTGAGCCTCAATTATCTTAAGACCAAATGCCTGCTTTTGTTTCGCATCCTCTATCATTTCCCCGACCATTTTAAAATCACTATTTAAATAATTGAGTACAACGGAAATTTGACCAACGAGATGATCTGCACGTTCAATCGTCTCATTTAAACCAACTAATCGTCTTTCAAGCTCGTCACGACGTTCGCGCAGTTGCTTTTCCTCCTGCCGTACTACTGTTAACTGCATCTGCAAATCATGAGCCTTCTCATACGCATTCCGAATTTCATCCTCTGAATACTTTTTAAAATGGCTACTCACTTCAGAAAGCCGTTTTCTTGCAAAACGAGAGTGGTTTTCCAACCGATCTACGTCATCGATAATCGTTCCAACTCGTTCCTTAATATCCTTTAACTCATCCGTCAAGGTTAAAAATTCATTGCGAGATTGCTCACCAATCCGGAAAATCTCTTCTTTGCTATGATCAACGGTGTGTACCATTTTTTCCAATATTGAATCAAGAACTTTAATATCAAGCCCTTTGGTGGCCATGCTCCCACCTCCATCTAAATTATATACCGATTTGTTTTTTACAGCGTTTCATCTCGTTTACATTTGTATTACATCTAATCTATGCAAAAAACAAACCATTGATGTAAAAATTATGTCGTCTTATAATAGAAGAATGGGCAAAAATTTTTATAGAAGAACTCGGACAGTGCCGAATTTTGTCGCACTATACGTTTCGTAAGAGCCCCGATAGGAGGTATTACGTAATGCTTCATTCCTATTATACAGTAAAAGGGTATGGCGAGCATGAAATAAATATTCAAAAATCACGTTTTATAGCATATATCGATCGAGCTACAACCGAAGAGGAAGCTCAAGAATTCATTCAAAAAATAAAAAAACAAAACTGGGACGCAACCCACAATTGTTCCGCTTATCTCATTGGGGAAAACGATCAGATTCAAAAAGCAAACGATGACGGCGAACCGAGTGGAACTGCAGGTGTACCAATCCTAGAAGTTTTAAAGAAAAAACACCTAAAAGATACAGTTGTTGTCATAACTAGGTATTTTGGTGGAATAAAATTAGGAGCAGGGGGATTAATCCGAGCTTACGGAAAATCAACCTCAGAAGGCCTCCAGGCAACCGGAATCGTCGAGCGCAAGTTGATGAGGGTCATGCATACAAAAATTGATTATACCTGGCTTGGCAAAGTCGAAAACGAACTTCGCTCTTCTGTATACCAAATCAAAGAAATCAAGTATATTGACGCAGTAGAAATCGAAACCTATGTAGAAGAAAGCCAAACACCACAATTCACTGAATGGATGACCGAGCTTACCAATGGACAAGCGGAGATCTCGGAGGGTGTTGTGGAGTATTTAGAAAAGATAATAGAAAACAAATAAGCTTCCAATAAAGAGGAGAAATTAATGTGAACATGTCAAGAGAATCAGTAAAGAAGAAGAAGAAGAGAAAACGAAGAATATTGTTACGATTATTATTGTTTATTTTGATAATCATTCTTGCTTTTGGTGGTTATGTTATTTATTCCGCCTTTAAAGCAGCAAATAGCTCATATGAAGAAATTGATCGAGGTAATAAATCAGAATTACGTGAAGAAGAAGTAACTGTAAGTAAAGATCCTTTTTCAGTATTACTTATGGGAATTGAGGATTATACAAGTGGGGGTAAAGGCGGGAGATCCGATACTCTAATGGTAGCAACATTTAACCCTAATGAAGAATCAATGAAGCTTGTGAGTATTCCTCGCGACTCACTTGTTAAAATTCCTGGAAAGCAAAATAAGGATAAAATCAATCATTCATATTCTACAGGTGGAAAAGAGTTAACCATTAAAACAGTTGAAAATTATCTAGATATTCCCATCGATTACTATGCGACAATTAACTTTGAAGGCTTCGTGAATACAATTGATATTCTCGGTGGCGTAACTGTAGATGTTCCATTTGACTTTTGGGATTATAAACAAGGTGATTGGAACACCAAATATTATTTTACCGAGGGTAAAATGAAATTAGATGGTGATGAAGCATTAACCTATGCACGAATGAGATACAGGGACCCTATGGGTGACATCGGTCGAAACGAACGACAAAAACAAATTGTAATGGCTGTAATTGATGAATTAGTAAAGCCAACTTCAGTAATGAAAATAGATAAAATCTCTAAAGAAATCGGAAATAATATCCAGACTAACCTACGTGTAAGAGATTTACTAGCTATTCTTAAGCAATACCCAAATTTCGGTTCAGATAATATAGAAACACTTACATTAGAAGGTACTAGTGACACAATTAATGGAATTTCTTATATCATTCCTGATGAAAATTCAGTTAATGAAATTCATAATGAACTAATGACCCACTTGGAACTGCAGAGCCAAAATCAATATGGATTAAATGAGAATTCAACAAACTAAAAATGTGTAGTGGGAAAAGTTTAAAAAAACTTTCCCACTTTTTTATTGGTATTAATTTACACATTCGTTTTTTAAAAATTTTTAAATTGAAATTACCATTTGGATAATTTGTACCTCACTACAATCTGTCGTATCTTAAATAAATTTCATCACAATCAAAGGATGATTTCCATCTGGGCCCGTCAACATAACTGAATTATTCAGTGCATAGCTGTAAGAATTTTGTGTTAGAACTTCATTTATATCTCCTGTTTCTACTTCCTTAAGGTTCGAAATATTCAAATATATTTCAACGTGATATTACAAGGATTTCTATCAAATATATATCGAAAGTATTCGACTAAATTTTCAATTTAGAATGGGGTATCTTTTATTAAAATTCCTCTTCCTTCTTCTTTTAACAAACTAGCTCATATAAGAAATTATGTAGGTCAACTATTGAAGCTAATGGGAGCGAGGGGGTGGTCGTCGAAATGAAAAAAGACCAAATCACACTGATTTGGTCTCTTTCCATTACTTACGATATTCTGGTATTTCAAATGTAATTGAATAGCCATCTAGCAAACGATACAGATTATAGATTCTGTTTGTTTGTTTAACTGCCCATCCGATATCAGTCGCATATAAATATGCTCCTGGAGTATCTGGATTCCATTTCATTTTATATAATGTATCCTTTTGATTATGAACATATTTTTCTGCAATGAACTTAGCTCCACCAATTATTGCCTTTTGAGGAGTAGTCCAGCCTTCATAATATGCCTTTTCAACGCCACATTTTAACGCGCATGAATCAGCTGCTCCAATACCGTACATATTATATACGATATTATCATATGAAGTAGCAGAAGAATCTAATATAGTAATAATCAATTCGTTCTTTTCATTATATTTTCTATTAATCTTCACACCTGAAGCAAGTTGAGATTTTCCGTTTCCAGTTTCAAGTAAGGCATGTGACAATAAATAGATTTCATTAATATTGTATTTCTGCCCTGCTTCAATGAAATCAGCTGCTCTACCAGTCAAGATGCCTTTATCCTTTAGGATTTTCTCATTTACTTCACTTGCAGTGATCCCAGCAGTTCCAGATAATTTCATGAACTGATAAAATTCTGCTGAATCTCGACTAAAGCTATTAGGGTCTAAGTAGTAAAGAGTATCTGTAGGACTCGCATTTTTCCACATAGCATTGTGTTCAATTTGATACCAACCATTTTCTTCACCAACAATCTTAACTTTCGCACCATTGCTTAGCTGTGCAACAACCCAATAGTTAGTTGATGATCCACCTCTAACGTTCAATGTACCAGCTGTAACATATCCAATCGTTGGATCTGAAGAATCCAATTGAATATAATCTTTAGACACAAACGTGTCATATTTCTTCGTATCAGTTTGAGGTGGTGGGTTTGAAACCATTTGTTTAGCTAAAGATTCCTCTAAAGAAAGAGCATATTGCTTATATACATAAGAAATAAATGGTCCAATCTGGACATCAGGTTTATATATATACCCGATTCTTCCTCCAATTGCGACTTCAAGCCATTCTCTAGAAGATTGACGGATAATTGGATAAGTCAAACCTGGTTCAAGAGTTGCAAATTCTTCTAAATCACCTTCAGTTACAATAGATGTCTTTTTAACTGTTGTAAATGTTGTGGTAGACACTTCTTTACCAGTATCAACACCGCGTAATCCCCCGCCAGTTGATGGATGGACATCACTTGTCCTTACATATGCAATTCCATGACCGTATTTAATTTTAATGAAACTATCGATCCAGCTCTGAATTACATATTGCTGTTCCTTAACTAAATTTCCAACTTTCACATTTGTACCATTATCATTCAAATAAATATTTACATCACTAAAGAGTGATTGAAAATACTTATCGTCAGAAGAGAAGAACATTTCTAGATGCGGCTTGTACACATAGCCAATTCTTCCTCCAAAATCTACTTCCAGCCAATAGGTAGAAGTCTGCCTAATGAATGGGTAGTACTCGCCTGGATTGATCGTTCCCATTTCTACAAGACTACCAGAGGTATTATCATAAACTACTAGATTTTGTCTAGCTCGAATAGATTCCCCGGAGTTTGTAGCGGAGCTATTAGTATTTTTAATACTTGATCCAGTAGATGGCGCAATTTCACCATTTCTAACATATGCAATAGAAGAACCGTACTTAACTCTTACAAATCCGGTAATATGACCAAGTATTGCATACTCTTGACCATTAGCCAATTTTGCAACAGGAATACTTTTGCCGTTTTGATTTACATATACATAAGTATCATCATTTACGACTTTAAAGTACTTATCTGAGGTATTCACTTTAGTAGTTACATGTGGGATATACACATAACCAATTCTCCCACCAAGATCCACTTCAAACCAGTCTGTAGATGATTGTCTAATGACAGGATATGTCTCCCCATCCTGAATTTTTGCAAATTCTACTAAACTACCGGAAGTATTATCATATACTGATAAATTTCGATTTGCTGTAAAATATCGGCTAGAATTAGTCAAGCCTTTATTCAGATTTTTAATTGTGGCTCCATTACTAGGTTGAATAGATGACTTTCTTACATAAGCATTTTGATCACCAAATTTAATTCGAACAAAACCATCAATTTGACTAAGAATAACATACTCTTGGCCTTCTATCAGTTCTCCAACTTTTACATTAGAGCCGTTTTGATTGAAATAAATAGGTACTCCTGGCCCATTCGATTTAAAGTATTTTTCCTTCCCAGTAAAAGTCGGCTGCGTTGCAGCTTTTGCTACAACTTGCGCTCTCTGTACCATGATTGAATGTGTAGTAATTGTTTGTGGTGGAGCTGTTTCTTGTACGTTACTTGATGAATCAGAAACTGCTTCTTCTTTTACTACTTCATCAATTGTGGTGTTCGGTTCTTCATTTTTACTTTCTTCCTTATCCTCAGCTTTTACTATTTTTCCAAGAACATTGCCAAAGATGATTGTGACTTCTTTCTCATTTTCCTCATAAATACTAAAGGATTGAGAAGGTTCTACTGTCCCAAGAACAGAAGTTAGATCTTCCGAATAGACATCCGTAAGTTCTGAAACCACAAATTCTGAAAGGTCAGTACTAGTTTCATAGAAACTAGTTTCTGCATCATCAATAGGTTCAAAAGATAATTGATCTACATTAATATTTTGATTTCCTAGTTGAAAATAATAATTTCCATCTTCACCTTGATTCACAAAAACAATTGCATCCTTTAATAAGTTCCCGACTACTTGACCTTCCTCGTTTTGTAATTGAAAATCATCAGTCAATTTTACTAAAATCTGCGTTTGTTCTACCTGCTGATTTGAAAGTTCTTGGGTTTCAACAGTTTCCACTTTCTCACTTTGAGGTTCTTGAATTTCAACTGATTCGATTCCTTCTGCCATTGAAATTCCTGGAACTCCAAGTAAAAAACAAAAAGCGTACAATAAGGAAACTAGCAAAATTATTTTTTTATTATTTTTTATCATCATCACTCCCTCCTAGCCTCTTATTATATCTAATTTATACGACAATGTGTCAAAATTAGACATATTTTTATAAAAAATTTGTAACTTCATTGTCATAAAAATGCTATGACCCTTAGATAGGATAAATGATTCATAGACTTAAAGAAATACCTCAAAATTATCCAAAAAAAAGAAGACTCAATACTGAGTCTTAATGAAAAGTTTTGGTTAATTCAATTAAATAATCTTTCAGTTCGTCTGAAAATTCTTTTCGACTTAGTGCAATCTCAATTGTTGCTTGAATAAAGCTTAGTTTATCACCTATATCATATCGTTTCCCATCAAAATGTAAGGCTAATACCTTTTCCAGATCATTTAAACGGTTAATCGCATCTGTAAGCTGGATTTCTTCACCCTTACCAGGCTTTTGATTTTCAAGGATAGAGAAAATTTCAGGTGTTAACACATAGCGTCCCATAATTGCGTAATTAGATGGAGCTTCCTGAACGGATGGCTTTTCAACTAATGAGCTTAATTCAAAAAGCTTGTCTGAAAGCTGATGTTTTATCTGAATGATTCCATACTTTGATACTTCAGATTCTTCAACAGGCTGCACACCAATTACCGGTGATTGATAAGCATCATATATATCAATAAGTTGTTTTAATGTTGGAGTTTCAGATTGAACAATATCGTCTCCTAAAAGGACGGCAAATGGCTCATTTCCAATAAAACGGCTTGCACAATAAATGGCATGACCTAATCCTTTTGGTTCTTTTTGTCGAATGTAATGAATGTTTGCAAAATTTGCAACTTCCTGTACCTGTTCTAGTAGTTCATATTTTTCTTTTTTGGCTAGAGTATCTTCTAATTCATATGCCTTATCAAAATGGTCTTCAATCGAACGCTTTCCCCTACCAGTGACTATAATAATATCTTCAATCCCTGATTCAATAGCTTCCTCAACAATATATTGGATTGTTGGTTTATCTACAATTGGAAGCATTTCCTTTGGCTGAGCCTTTGTTGCAGGTAAAAACCTAGTTCCTAATCCAGCAGCTGGAATAATCGCCTTTCTTACTTTCATACCATTCACTCCTATCTACTAGTCATATCCTTATAAATTGATTCCATAATCGAAACATTTTCTTCCCAATCATACAAAGATTTTGTATAAATTCTACCTTGATTTCCAAATCGCTCTCTTTTTTCTTCATCCAAAACAAGCTCAAATAATTTTTCAGAAATTGCTTTTGCATTCTTTGGCTCAACTACAAAACCAGTTTCTTGATCTTTCACTACCTCAGGTAAGCCCCCAACATTACTAACTATGACAGGAATTCCAGAAGCAGAAGCCTCGACTATTGCAACACCGAAACTCTCACTATCAAGTGTGCTCGGAGCACAGTATATATCTAGTTTATTTAAATACGAAGGGACTTCTGTATGAGGAACCGCGCCGGTAAACGTTACAATGTCCTCCATTTGATATTCCTTAACTAGACCTTGTAATTCCCGAAGCTGTGATCCTTTTCCAACAATTAAAAGCTTTATTTGATCTGCAATCGCATATTTGTATTCCTCTTTTAATCGGTTAAGTAATAAATGTACACCCTCGATCAAATATTCAGGACCATATTTTGATTCTAATGCTTTAATCATTCCGATAGTAATGTTGGTATCATTTTTCCCATCTTTACTAGGTTTAAAACGATTCATATCGACACCAAAAGGAGTGACCTCAATCTTCATATCCTTTGGACAAAAATGTTCGGTTTGTTTTTTCATAACTTGACTTGTTGAAGCCAATCGATCAGCTACTCTTAAATTTTTCATCAATATTTTTCGTTTTGAAGGACTTTCATACGGGAAATCATATACATCACTTCCCCATACAGATAATAAAGTTGGTGTATAGTTAATGAACCTAGATAAAGTTCCATAACCACTTGCATAGTGAGTATTAAGAATATCAGGTTTTAGTTCTGAAACTATTTTTTTTGCTTTAAGGGCATTCAAATAATATCCCAGCGGTGCTTGAAACGGAAGCGTAATAATCTGTACTCGTGAGTCGATTTTATGCTCTGCCGGTGGGTGCATGGTTAGAAGAGTCAATTTATGGTTTCGCTCCGCTAAAGAGTTAACCCATCTGACAGTATGTATCGAATTTGCTGGGGCCAGAAAACAAATATGCATAAATAATCATTCCCTTATTAAATCATTTTTAAAGCTATTTATTGGTAGGATGAATGAAGTTATCTACCTGTACCGCTTTTTCATTCGCTACATTTATAAATGCTAAAGTGACACCATATAATAACCACATTGGCCAAAAGTAAAACAATCGGCTTGGTCCGATACAAGCAATAACAAATCCAATATAGCTTAAAAACAGGCAAAATGCTAATGCCGAGAATTCATTATTTCTTTTATAAATTTGCCATAGCTTTCTAAAAATAAAAATAAGGAAAGCCAAATAAAAGACAAAGATGTCCACACCATAATTTGTACCAACCTCAATCCACCAATTGTGTGGATTTACGATTCCACTTGTGACCTCCGGATTAACATGAAATTGATAATTACCGGCTCCCACTCCTAGAAAGAAGGAATGAACGATGGAATATATACCAGTTAAAATTAAATTTATCCTTGTACTAGTAGATCCTTGTTCAAAGATTCCCGTAACTTCAATGATCTTATCAACGATATCCCCAGAAAAATATATAGCAACTCCAATAAAAAGTGGAGTAAATATCAGTAAAAACTTAAAAATATTTACTAAATGAGGACGATAAAGGATAAATAAGAAAATTAAAATCAGAATTAAAAAGGCGAGTATCGCAATTCTAGATCCATTCATAAACATAATGAAAAAGATTGATCCAAGAATAAGTAGTTGAAACCCACTTTTTCTAAATGTCATAAGAAAAAATGGTGTGATCATAACAAGAAATAAAGATAAATCATTTTCGTTGTAAAAAAAGGCGGTGGCGACTCTTAATCCTAATCCACCGTATTTATCAGCTTCAATAACATATCGTGATGTACTAAGATGAAAATTAAAAGCTAACTCCAACAACGAGAGCAAAATTGTAAGAATACCAATCAAAATAAAGGAATAATTAATCCACTTTAAAATATCTCTTCGATTAAGGGTTTCAATAATTGAAAAAACAAGGAGGATGAATACAGCAAAATAGTACAGCTCCTTAATTCCCTCAACTTTATTAGTAGCCCATAGAATCGAAACAACTCCATATAAAAACCAAGCTATTAAAAATACCAGCGCAGGCTTAATGGGTTGTATGTGTAAAGGATTAAACAACAATACATATTTAATGAATAAGTATAATCCAAACAGGAATAAAACAATTCTTAGTAATGTTACATGAAGTGGGCCAATTGGAACATTTATTAAAAAGGGATCAAGAAAAACTAAAAAGAACAAAAATAGACAAACAAATACTTTTTTCCTCATCTTACACCCTCAAAACCTGTTCATATAATTTAGTGATTTTTGTAACAACAGATTCTTCGCTAAATCGCGAGACACAATCTTTACGTATATCTTCTGCATGATAGGTATGGTAATTTTCCTGTATGGACTGCATGGCTTGTCCTAAACCTTCAACATCCTCAACTTGGACTAGCTTTCCATTTAATTCATTGACAATCATTTCTGGTCCTCCACAGGCAGTGGCAACAATTGGCTTTCCACAAGCAAGTGCTTCTATAAACACAACTCCAAAGGTTTCAAAACGACTTGCTAATACAAAAGCATGCGCTTTTTGAATTTCCTCCTTGACCCGTTCACGATTCAATTCTCCTAAAAAGATAATCTGCTTCTCAATGTTTAGCTTTTTCGCAAGAAGCTCTAGAGCTTCTCTTTCTTCACCATTTCCACCTATCACTAATTCAACAGGCTTACCCTTAAAATACTTCGCAAATGCTTGAATTAATATGTCCATTCCTTTTTTATGCTGTAAAAAAGCAACAGAAAAAAATCGGAAAACTCCGGTTTGCGCAAGTTTACTTTCATCGATTTGAAACATCCCTATATCTACAATATTTGGAATGATTTTTATTTTATCCTTTGAGATATACTTTTCAAGTTCCTGTGCTAAACCTGGCCCTACTGATATAACATATTCAGCCTTCTGGCACGCATACGTTATTTCTTTCTTCTCGTATGGTCGAATTAAATTTCTTAAAAAAGCTGTCGAGTGTTCTGTAATAACAAACGGTATGCCTTCTTTTTCAGATAACTTAGCAGCTGACCATCCTGCCCATAAACAAGAATGAGCATGAAGCATATCCGGTTTTCCTTCTTTTTCAACATATAATTTATATAATGTTTCTAATCGCGAATAGAATACTTTAGCTGTGGCGAAAGGAACTCGCCCAGGAATAAGATTATAACCTCTTAGACGGTAGGTCTTGACACCATCTTCAAGTTCAATTGAAATACCTTTCTTTGCCTTTGATGTCTTTAACATTCTAGTTGTCCAAACTTCCGGATACAACACGGTTACATCATGACCAGCTTTTTGAAGTGCTTTAGCTTGTTCTTTGAAAAAGATACCATTTAGTGGATTATTTTCAGTTGGATACCACGATGGAACAATTACAATTTTCATGTTGACACCTTTCTGCGTTTAACTTTTTTTAGAATCCTTTTATAAAACTGATAATCCTCCGATTGAATAAGCAAAAGTTTACTTATTTTTACACCTGTTTCCTTTTTAAAGATAAAGAGCTTTATAAATGTTGCTAAACTATACGTAATTGATGTTGATACCGCAGCACCCATTATACCATATATAGGGACTAGGATAATGTTAAGGACAATGTTAGAAATAACTGTAAAGATTGAAACATTCATATTGATTTCTGGTTTTCCACGTCCAGCTAAGTCATTTGAAAGAATTCGATCCACTGAAAATAAAATAATACCAGGTAATAGATATTTGATTGCCAACGAACTTTCTATGTATTCATTTCCAAATAAAATTATTATGATTAGATCACTTAGAAGAAAAAAGATTAATCCACCGATTATAGATAGCCAAAGGACATTTCTACTTAAAACTGATGTAAGATGGTTCTTTTCATCCTGACTTTCAAGAGATGATACTGTTGGGAATAGAACGGACGAAATGGCCTGTGAAACAATCCATAACCTTTCTGCAATTGAAACAGCTGCAGTGTAGATCCCAACTGCCGCAGGATTGATATAAAACGAAATAATAAAAATATCAGACCGATAATTTATAAACGAAAGGATATTACTTACATGAGCCTTTATACCATACGAAATTGACTTTTTAAAATAATCCCTTGAATAGGATCCTTCTTTTTCCCGAATACCAAGCTTCTTTTTCAGATAATAACGGGATAATAAATATTGGGCAAGAATCCCAAAAATAAATGCAAGTACAGCACCCAATATATCAAGCCGTATGATAACTAGAAACAGGACCGTAAACAACAGCGCAATAATTTGCCTAGATAAAGAAAGCATATTATAACTTTTAAAGTCTTGTTTCCCCTGGAAAATGACTAAATAATATTCATTTAAAAACAAAAAGGGCATTAATAACAAGATTGCAAATAAATAGATCGGGTCAACATCCTGAAAAAATTGACCAGAAAAAAACAGTAGAAATAGAGCTCCTAAAATTATGGATACGAAACTAAACAGTACTCCACTTCTTGTATTTGTTTTTAAAATATCCTCGATAGAGTGGTTCTTTTTGCCTATATAATATACAGAAGAAGATCCAACCCCTAAATTAAAGATGGTCAATAACATAGTTGGTAACAGTATGATAAGCTGATAAATTCCATTGCCAGTTGGTCCCAAAACCCTTGCAATGATAACTGTATATAGAAGACCAATTAAAATCGCAGATACTTGTCGACTAATTGTCATTAATGTGTTTTTTAGGAATTGTTTTGATTCACTCATGTTATACCTCTTAAAAAAAAGATAGTGGAAATAAAATAGAACTATAAATATAAATACCTGTATTTATATTTATAGTTCCCTTTTCATTATTAAAGCTTATAATAATTTTCGTTTTTATCGAAATCTTTTAGTGCGTTACGAGTATCAAAGATTACCTTACTTTCTTTCACAATCATGTCATAATCAAAATCACTGTGGTTTGTTAAAATAAGGGTCATTTCACTCTGGTTAAGAAGTTCTTTCGTTAAAGGTAGTGTGTCCGCAAAATTCTTGCCACATTTATAGCTCTTGATATATGGGTCCACTACAAGTACTTCTGCCCCTTTTTCACGCAGCATTGTAATAATTGGAAGGGAAGGAGATTCACGATAATCATCGATATCCTTCTTGTATGCAACACCTAAAACAGCTATTTTTGATCCTTTTAGAGGTTTTCCATATTCATTTAATATTTCTAAGCTTTTTTGTACAACATATTCAGGCATACTATTGTTAATTTCACCAGCAAGCTCGATAAGGCGAGTATGATAGTTATACTCTCTAGCTTTCCATGTTAGATAAAATGGGTCAATTGGAATACAGTGACCGCCTAGACCTGGACCAGGGTAGAATGCCATAAATCCGTACGGCTTTGTTTTTGCTGCATCAATAACTTCCCAAACGTCAATACCCATTCTCTTACATAAGATGGCCATTTCGTTTGCTAATGCAATATTGATATGTCTAAATGTATTTTCAAAGATTTTTTCCATTTCAGCAACAGCTGGGCTTGAAACCTCATGTACATCCCCTTCAAGAACCGAGCGGTAAAGAGCAGCTGCAACCTTTGTACAATTTTCTGTAATCCCACCAACTACCTTTGGTGTATTTTTTGTGTTAAAATGCTTGTTCCCTGGGTCTACACGTTCTGGAGAATATGCAACAAAAATATGTTCTCCAACCACTAGACCACTTACTTCAAGTGCTGGTTTAACGATTTCCTCTGTTGTTCCAGGGTACGTAGTAGATTCAAGAACAACTAGCATTCCTTCGTGTACATATTTAGCGATTTCCTTTGAAGAACTTTCTACATAGGAAGTATCTGGCTGCATGTGTTGATCTAAAGGTGTAGGTACACAAATCGCTACAGCATCTACTTCTTTGATTTTTTCATAATCTGTTGTCGCTTCAAGTCTACCTTCTTTGATCATTTCTGATAACTCTTCATCAACAACATCACCAATATAGTTAATTCCTTTATTAACCTGGTCAACTCTAGATTGCTGAACATCGAATCCAATAACCTTATAGCCTGCTTTTGCTTTTTCAACGGCTAATGGCAGACCTACGTAGCCTAAACCAACTACACCTATTACGGCATCTTTAGATTCAATTTTATTGAATAATTTTTCAAATGTACTCATGCTTACATCTCCTTAAATTGACGAGCGTTAATTATATATTTCCACAAAACTACAATAATTAACATAAGTTGAAATAACGCTGCGCCTCCTAGAACTATATAACGTAACGGATTGGGTTTATTTTCGCTGTGAAGAATATCAGAAATATAAGGCTCTTTCATACCTGATAACTCTATATCAAGTTGATGATAATTTTCTTCCATGTATGCAAGCTGCATTGTTAATATATTTTCAACAATTTTAGTATTTAATGATTCAGGCAATGATTTTAGCAAATTGTTTTTATTAATTTTGTTTAACAAACCTTCCGGATTTTCCAATTCACCATCTAAAAAATCGTAATAATCTTTTATTGCTTGTTCTTGCATTTTAAAGTTTTTCATTAGATCTTTCTCAAACGCACCTGCTACAAGTTCTATGTTATCTTCAACTTCAGGTTTATTTGAACCAACAAGATTTAAATCTATTACATTAGTGTCTGCTATATTAACGATAAACCCGCCTTTTAAATCTTCTGGTAGTATTTTTTTATATTTCCCTTTAATTATTTTTGTTTTAGACAATTCTTCATTTTGTGCATTACCAGTAAATACAGTAGCTGTTGACGTATAAGTAGTCGGCTGCATTAAAGCATAAGCATAACCCAGCCCCATCCCAATTATAGTAGCAAGTAGAATCAGCCACTTTTTCTTCCATAAAAATTGTAAATAGCCATAAAGAATATATTGATTTTGTTCTGACATGACTTCTCCTTATGCGAAAAACTTTTCAATTACATCAATGATATATTCTTGTTGTTCTTTTTTTAATTCAGGGAACATTGGTAGAGATAATGCTTCCTTTGCAGCTTTCTCAGCAAGTGGAAAATCCCCTTCCTTATAGCCAAGCTCTGCAAATACTGGTTGTAAATGTAATGGTACTGGGTAGTATACCATTGAAGCCACTCCATTTTCTTTTAAAAATTGTTGGAGTTCGTCTCTTTTCTCAACTCGAATTGTATATTGATGGAACACATGATATCTATCTTCTTCTTCTTTAGGTGTAATCACATGTTCAGAAAGCTTTTCATTTAATAATTTTGTATAGATTGCTGCTTTTTCTCGACGAAGCTCACTCCATTTTGATAAATGTGGAAACTTAATATTTAACACAGCTGCCTGTAGTTCATCTAAACGACTATTATAGCCTAATACATGGTGATAGTATTTTGGCTTACTACCGTGAACTCGGATGATGCTCATTTTTTCAGCCAAATCTGCATCATTAGTGACAATCATTCCTCCATCACCATATGCGCCAAGATTCTTTGTTGGGAAGAAACTAAAGCATGTAGTGTCGCCAAGTTCACCGACTTTTCTACCTTTATATTCTGAACCAATTGCTTGAGCAGCGTCGTCTACTACATATAAATTATGTTTCTTTGCAATCTCTAAAATTGGATCCATATCTGCAGCTTGTCCATACAAATGAACCGGAATAATCGCCTTTGTTTTGTCAGTAATTGCTTGTTCAATATTCTCTGGGTCAATATTAAAGGTAACTGGGTCAATATCAACAAAAACAGGCTTTGCTCCTGCTCTTGCAATTGCTCCAGCTGTCGCGAAGAATGAGAATGTCGTTGTAATGACTTCATCACCAGGTCCCACTCCACACGCTTGTAGAGAAATATGTAATGCGTCACTTCCATTTGCAACTCCTACACCATGAGAAGCATGTGAAAATGCTGCAACATCTTGCTCAAGTTTCTTCACATTTTCTCCAAGAATGAAGCTTGAAGAACTCATCACTTCATCTAAAGCTTTAACAACCTCATCCTTAAGTGTTTGATATTGTTCAGATAGGTCTAACATAGGTACTTTCATATTTAGACTCTCCTCATATAAAATGTTTTGAATGGCAATCTTTATATTATCATAAAATGTTAACTGAATCTTTTACTATTTAAAGACATTTAGGAAAGTAATTCATTTTGGATATCTTTCGCTCGTTGAAGCCATAAGTGTTTTTCTTTAAGCGCAGAAATCGAGTTTTCCTTAAGTTTATTTCGCTTGTTTGAATCAAGCATTTCCTGTAAGCCGTCATGTATAGAATTACTATTATCCTTTACAATTAGCCCTATATTATCCTGTTCAACTATTTTTTGTAAGGCGGTACAATCAGTAGCTAAAACAGGTAAACCAAAGGACAGGTATTCGAATAATTTTACAGGAACTGCGAAATCATTATATGTCCCTCTTTTTAGAGTAACAATTCCAAAATCGGCCTCTTTATAAATAGGAAGCAAAGCCTCTCCATGTGCATGATGGATATGCAACCAATCCTCATCTAAAAATGGCTCTAAGTATTCTTTAAAGGTTTTAAATTCTTTTTCACGGCAGACAAACGAAAGCTCAATAAGGGTTGTATCTTTATTTAGCATCTTAAAAGCTTCCAGAACCTCATATACTCCATACCTTGGGTCAATCCCACCAACGTAAATAGCACGTACCTTAGTTGAATCTTGCTTATCAGTAATTACTGTTCGATCGATTCCACCTGGGGGTGATGGATAGACTTGCTTTGTTGGAACTTTTACATACTTATTCATTTCCATGCTAGGTAGAAATAGTTTCTTTGCGTATTTTTTATATAAAAATAACTCTATTTCAAATAATCGAATCATGATTGTCTTTATAATAGGCTTTACCTTATAGAGATCATTAAATTTCCAATAGATATCTCGATAAAAAATCCCCAGTGGAATCTTGTTCTTTCTAAGAAATTTAAAGAAATTATGATCTACCATTGGATGTCTTGGTATATGATCAGGATCCGTTAGCCAAATAGGTATTGTTTGGTTTTCCATATAGCAATACAAAATATCATGAGGATTGACTTCTTCATAAATCTTCCTTAGTCTTTCCTTCCTTTCATCCGCATTACCAATTACCTCTAAACATTCAAACCCTTGCTCATTTGCTAATTCATGAAATGCCTTAAGCATTTGGTTAGGTCTAACTCCAGAACCACTATCACCGTTTTTCAATTGAAAAGGGTAATAAACAATTATTTTCTTAGTCAATTTGGAATCAGTCCCTTTACAATAAAGTCAAGAAATACATCATTATTCAACATAAAACAATAACAACATGATGTCAAGAAAAGACAAGTTTCGCACATAAAGTAATGACATTCATATTATCTTCACGAACAAAAAGCGTAGCATGATACTACGCTTTCTGTTATTTAAGGATTTTTAGTACGGTTTTCATAATAATTGAAATATCCTCAATCACAGATCGGTTACGAAGGTATTCTAAATTATAATGTAATTTATCAACCATGATTTCTTCAATATAGGTTTTTTCAGGATTTTCTGCCTTACCTAAAAGTTCACTTTCATCGCTATACTTTATTGAAGCATAATCTGTGATTCCAGGTTTAATTTCAAATATCGCCTTTTGCGCCGCATTATAATATTTTGTATACTTGGGAACTTCTGGTCGTGGCCCAACCAAACTCATATCACCAATCAATACATTAATTAGTTGTGGAAATTCATCAACTTTATACTTACGTAAAAAATGGCCAACCCTTGTGATTCTACTATCTTTTCCAACCGTAATTTGTTTCCCTTGCTTTTCGGCATCAACAACCATTGTTCTAAACTTCAAAATTTTAAATTCTTTCTCATGCTGACCAACTCGTACTTGCTTAAAAAACACAGGTCCCTTTGAATCGACTTTGATTAGAATTGCAATTATTAGTAGTAAAGGTGATAGGATGATGAGACCAATTAGAGATACAACAATATCAAAAAACCTCTTTACAGCATCGTTAAAAGAATGGTTTTGATTGTTTAATCCTTTGACTTTCCCTTCCATGCTTTCACCTATTTTCTATAGCTTGTTGCAATATCACGAACAGCCTCAATAACTTGTGATACTTCTTCCTCCGACATTCTCGGATATAAAGGTAAAGAAATTGCTCCATTATATGCATTTAATGCATTTGGATAATCTTCAATCTTATATCCGAGCCCTTTATAGTACGGATGCATTGGAACTGGAATGAAATGTACACTTGTGCCAATTCCTTTTTCTTTTAGTTTTTCAATAAACTCCCCACGGTCAATTGTAAACTGATTTTCATCTATACGAATTACATATAAGTGCCATGCATGACGGTGAATGTTATCGTGATGAGGCAATGTAATTCCTTCTATTTTTGCTAATTCCTTATTATACATTTGAGCGTAATTTTCACGAGTTTGTTGCATTTTATCCAATTTAGATAACTGGACCAAACCAAAAGAAGCTTGAATATCAGTCATATTATACTTGTAGCCAGGATATTCAACCTCATAATACCAAGTACCTTTGTCTCCATAACGATTCCAAGCATTCTTGCTCATACCGTGCAAGCTCATTATGCGAATTTTATCAGCCCATTCTTCGTTATGAGTTGTTACAAGCCCACCTTCACCGGTTACAAGGTTCTTCGTAGCATAGAAGCTAAAGCAGGTAAAATCACCGATACTTCCAACCATTCTCCCTTTGTATTGCGTATAGATTGCATGAGCAGCATCTTCAATAACAATAAGATTATGTTTACGAGCAATTTCCATTATCGGATCCATGTCACATGGATATCCGGCAAAGTGTACTGGAATAATCGCCTTTGTGCGAGATGTGATTTTTTCTTCAATTAATGCAGGGTCGATGTTCATTGTTACAGGGTCGATATCAACAAATACTGGCGTAGCTCCAGTATGGATAATTGTGTTTGCACTTGCAACAAACGTATAAGGTGTGGTTATTACTTCATCTCCAGGTCCTATTCCAGCTGCCAACTGAGCAAGATGTAGACCAGCCGTACAAGAGTTTAATCCAATACCGTAATTTGCGTTCACATACTCTTTAACTTTTGCTTCAAATTCAACCGTTTTCGGTCCTTTGCTAAGCCAGTTTGATTTAATTGTATCAATGACTTCCTTAATCTCTTCATCCTCAACCATTGGAAGTGCATATGGAATTGTTCCCATTTTCTTCACCCTTCTAACCTTGTTGTTTTATTGATTCATTATTTTTATAAATCGATCTGCCAAGACCCTATAATCATGGTTTTCCATAACATATTTCTTTCCATTTTCGCCTAACTTCTTTCTTTCTTCATCGGTTAGTTCAAAAATCTGATTAATAGCCTCAGCGATTAGGACTGGATCCTCTGGCGCTACGGAAACACCACAGTTGGCTTCTTTCACTAAATCATTCCCAGCCTCAATACTATGGATGATTGGTTTTGCAGACATCATATAATCCAAAAGTTTATTTGGACTTACACCAAAGCGGTATAGCGTACTCTTTCTCCACCCTATGTATAATGCATCCATCCGAGAAAGGAAATCTGGTATAGCATTCTTGTTGATGACTGGAAGGAAATGAATATTTCTTAAACCCATTTCCTTTGTCTTTAGAATTAGGGATTCTCGTTCAGTCCCTTTTCCAACAAGAACAAATGAGATAGGTTTATCTTGCATAATTTTTGCAACATCGAGCAGATATTCTAGTGCATTTGATATTCCCTGACCGCCAGCATAGCCCACTAGAAAATTGCCTTCTTTTTTAAGTTTAGTAATTAATTCAATATGTTCATTCGGAATTTGTTCATTCGCATTTTCCCAATCCTCAGTTACTATACCATTCGGTAAGAATTGAAATTTTTTAGGGTCCATCCCATGACTAATCATATGTTCTTTAGCCTTGGGTAATAATGACACAACCAAATCAGCTTTTTTGTAAGCATCGTTTTCCCCTTTTTGCATGGTCATAATAAAGGGGTGATGCTTCGACATATTTCCTAACTCCATTGGTGTCAGCGGCCATAGATCATGAACCTCAAAAATAAGTTTGGTTTGAGCCATTTTTGCAATTTTTGATGCAGGATATATATCTAAGGGATAGGTAGAAGATGCAATCACTACATCTGGGGAAATCTCTTTTGCAATTTTACTTGCATTGACATATAAGTCTTTTACAAAAGAAAAGATATTGATAACCCTTTTTACTCCATTACCTTCATATGGTGGGGTATCTACCCAAATATAACGAATCCCATCGATTATTTCAGATGTCCATTTTTCTTTTGTTTCTGGTTGAACGGTTCGTACATGTGAATAAGACCCAGCTATAATTGTAACATTATGGCCCATTTTAACCCACTCTCTGCTTAGATAAAACGGTCTATATTCCATTCCATGCTGATTAGATCCTGCATAATGATTAATTAGTAATATGTTCATAAAGAAACGACTCCATCATTTACTGATTTTTTAATAATTGGTCATCAGAAACCTTTTTTAATTTCCTAGCTGGAACACCAGCTACTATTTCTCCATTGTTGACATCTTTGGTTACAACGGAACCAGCTGCAACAGCTCCGTCTTCATTGATGACCTTACCTGGAAGGATAGTTGCATTTGCACCAATTCTTCCACCTGTTTTTATCGTAATGCCCTTAAAATGTTTATATCGTTCCTTGGATCTAGCCATATAATTATCATTTGTCGTTACAACACCAGGAGCAACAAACACATAATCCTCAATTTCAGAATAAGCAGTAATATACGAATTTGTTTCAAGCTTACAAAAAGCCCCTACCTTACAATCATTTTCTACGGCAACACCACGTCCAACGATAGTTTTAACGCCTATCGTAACCCTTTCTCTAACAGTCGCTAAATCCGCGATAAAAACATCATCTGCTATTTCAGCATTTGCATAAATAATAGCTGAGGTTCCCACTGTCACGCCATTACCGATTTTAGTGGGCGGTAATGTTGTTACTTCAGGAAGGATTGAATTTTTTGCTCGTGTAGGTTGTTTTCCGATCACTGCATTATCTTGGATAATACAATAACTACCGATTTCAACTCCATCATAAATAACAACATTATGGCCTATTGTAACATTTTCGCCCAGTTTAACATTCTTTCCCATAACTACATTATTGCCCTTTGTAATCATTTCATGTCCTCAACTTTCTCAAATTGGTTGCATTAATAAGGTATCAATGTCCAAATGGACTGATTCTTAGCAATATAACTAAAGCAGACGAAATGAATGGTTTTATACTGTAATCATTTCGTCTACAGTCTTACCTTGCTCTTGCTCTTTTTTTTTATCACTAACATCGATCTTCTTGTTAGTAAGTTTAAGTAAGGTCTCGCGAAGTTTGTCCTTATCGTTCATTACACTTTCAACTTGCTGGATTAAATCCTCCGCATTCTCCTCTGTTGCTTTTCCAATGTATATTTTAGGGAAAACTTGGCCAGGATGAATTTCATCCTTATTTAAGATCTCTTCGTACATTTTTTCTCCAGGACGGAGACCCGTATATTCAATTTTTATTTCATCTTCTGTAAAACCAGATAATCGGATAAGATTTTTAGCTAAATCGACAATTTTAACTGGCTCACCCATATCTAAAACAAATATTTCTCCACCTCTTGCTAAAGAACCTGCTTGTATTACAAGTCTTGCCGCTTCAGGTATAGTCATAAAATATCTAGTCATATCGGGATGAGTAATCGTTATTGGTCCGCCTTTTGCAATTTGCTTCTTAAATAAAGGAACAACACTTCCTCTACTTCCTAATACATTTCCAAATCGTACCGCAACAAATCGGGTATTACTTTTTCGATCTAGATTTTGAATCGTAAGCTCAGCTAGACGTTTTGAGGCTCCCATAACACTTGTAGGATTAACTGCTTTATCCGTTGAAACTAAAACAAAAGTATCAACTCCTGCAATTGAAGCCGCTTCTGCAACATTTCTTGTTCCATATATGTTATTTTTAACTGCTTCTTCTGGGTTTCTTTCCATTAATGGTACGTGTTTATGGGCAGCAGCATGGAAAACGAATTTCGGCTTATGTTGCACCAAAACATCAATCATTTTACGTGCATCTTGTATTTCTGCAATTTCGGTTACAAATTCAATTTGCCCCCTATATTTACTTAACAATTCCATTTCAATATTATAGATACTGTTTTCCCCATGGCCCAATAAAACTAATTTGTTAGGGTGGAACAAACAAATTTGTCTACATAACTCCGAGCCAATTGAACCACCAGCACCTGTTATTAGAACAGTTTGATTACGTATCTTTTCAGCAATTGCTTCAGTATCTAACTCAACTGTGTCCCTTCCTAGTAAATCCTCAATTGAAATATCCCTAATTTGATTAACGGAAACCTTTCCTACAGCCAAATCACCAATCATCGGTAAAATCTGTACATTATCGACAAGTTTTTTTGCCTTGGCAACAATTTCATTCAATCTTGCTTTTGGTAATGATGGAATTGCAATTACAACATGTTCAATACGATATTTTGCAATAACCTTTATAATATCATCAACTTTGCCAGCTACAGGAATTCCAGCAATATTTAGATTTTGTAATGATGAATCATCATCTAAAAAAGCAATTGGTTTTAATTCAGTTCCTGGATGTTCTTTTAGCTGGCGTACAAGCATTCTCCCTGTAGAACCAGCACCCAGGATTAATGTACGTTTATGTTTAATTGACCTGATTTCTTTTGTCTTTATAGCAAAAAGTACTGTTGAAGTAAAACGCCACCAAAAACGTACACCCCCGAGTAAGAATAGATGGAGAAGGAATGTAAGCACTAAGCTCCTCGTATAAACATTGTCAAACATTAATTTTTGAGAAATGGCTGTTATTAAAATTGAAGAGGTTACGACCAGTACAAGTCCCACTAATTCATCGGCACTTGCATACCTCCACACTTTACGATATAACCCAAATACATAAGAAAAAACATGGTGACTCACAAGTAGTATAATGGAGCTTATCAAAACTCGATTGTCTTCATAATAAGCAGCAAACGGGTTCAAGAAAAAATGTGACATATATATTGAAATAAGAACAATTATCGAGTCAATAATGACCAAATTCAATATCCTAGTTCGGTATGACATGATAAGACCCTCCCAGATCTATATTTTATTTTCCTTCTATCATGGAGGTTAAATTATTAATTAGTTTTTGAAATTCGACACTAATTATAACACAAAATTATTGGGCATCACTATAAATATTGATTGTCTGACATTAAGATGATTAATTAGCTATAAGAGTAAAGGTAAATGTACAAAATTGTAATGCAAATGAAAAATTAATCTTCACAAAAAATTAGACTGTAATTCAAGAAAAAAGTTACAAGTAAAAAGAACATTTTTAAATTTACTGACCATTTATTTGTCAATTATAAAAAAAGAGAAAAGACTCCGTATTGGATTCTTTTCCCACAAAAAGTATTTTCTTACTATTTAATTAATTGATTTATTTCTTTAAGAATGTCATTTCCAACGATAGGCTCACTACCAAGCGCAGTGACTAGGCCAACACTTGTATCAGTTAGGTAAGATTTAACTGCAGCATGTACTTCCTCATTATTTGTTAACAAGATTCCAGTATCATACTTAGCAGCTAAAGCAGCGCCTGATAATGCATCTGCAAAATTCCAACCAGTTGCAAGATATAATTTTTCTGTATTTGGTTTAAAGAATTTTGCAGCTTCTACCCCAGTTTCATAACGGTCTTT